>CAZKDA010000027.1:0-32200 GCA_964551455.1 uncultured Saprospiraceae bacterium | reverse complement strand
TACGATTTCCAGCATAAGCGGGAATGATGAGGTCTGTGCCATGTGTTTTAAGAACAATTGTCGTTCATTCATTGTATGCATCATTTAAAAATGGAATGTAAAAATAATCAGCTTCCCTCGCATTTTGGTTTACTCCGAAATTATTCGGTTTCGGCTCCGGGCATTCCTGCTTCGGGCAACAAATATTTCTTTTTTAACCCGTTTTTAAACAATATTTGATTATGAAATTAATCGTCCTGCTATTGCCACTTTTCCTGATCTATAAACCGACTGCTGTACAAAACGGGCAGGTTTATAAATTGATAAAAGGTGAAATTCATTTCAAATCAGATGCGCCGCTCGAAGTGATTGAAGCCTCTTCAAATAAACTGAAGGGGATCATTGATGTCGAAAAACGATCCTTTGCTTTTTCAATACCTCTCGCATCCTTTGAAGGATTCAACAACCCCCTGCAAAAAGAGCATTTCAATGAAAATTATATGGAAAGCTCAAAGTACCCAAACGCTACTTTTTCAGGTAAAATAATCGAAAATGAAGATTTGTCAAAAGAGGGTAATTACTCCATTCGTGCCAAGGGAAAACTTAACATTCACGGCGTTAGCCAGGAACGCATTATAAAAAGCAATGTCGTGGTGGAAGGTGATAGCCTGATGCTAAGCGCCGATTTTTCAGTGCTTCTGGAAGAGCATAACATCAGCATACCGAAAATCGTGTACCAAAAAATTGCAAACGAGATACAGGTTCATGTTGAGGCAACTTTTGAAATTAGTGGCAATGAATAAGGTTTGGATTATATGGACAATTATTGTTTGTGCAACAGGAATCTCTGTTGCTCAGATGCCTCATTTCAAAGAGTTTTCCCTTGGCGAGCTTTACAAAGATGTGCGCATCAACAAGTTGTATGAAATGAAAAATGGATATATCTGGTTCGGGACGACGAAAGGAGTATTCCGCCACGATGGCCTTCAACAAGAGCAGTTCCTGATGCCCGATTCTATGACAAACAACCAGGTAACCGCTTTATTCGAAGACGATCAAAACAGGCTTTGGATCGGATACAAAGACGGCAGCATTTTTTATAAAGACGGCCAAAAAAACTTCATGCCCTGGCAGCCGGAAGAAGGCACTCCCCAAGTACCCATCACCGGCTTTTTTTACGACAGCAACGAAACCTTCTGGATTGCCACTTACGGAGAAGGATTGTATTGCTACCGCAACAACCGGATGTATAATATCAATAGCGATGATGGTTTGCCTGGGAATGATATTTACGCCATGTCTTATGACCAATTTGAAAATGTATGGGTGGGAACCGATGGCGGTATTGTAAAGTGTACAATGAACGAAAACCGGAAAACCGTTGAAATATTTTCTTCTGAAAATGGATTGCCGGATGATATTGTCAGAACGATTTTGCGGGATGAAAAAGGAAACTTCTGGCTTGGCATGCACGACAGGGGCATCTGCTATTTTGATCCCGCAGCCCGGAAAGTCGAGGTTGCGTTTTCAACATGGGATCATGGCATTGTGAATACGCTGGAGCTTTTTAAAGAGCGCGAAGTGTGGATCGGCACTGAGGGAAACGGTGTTGTTCGGTTGAATCTCAAAAGTATGGCCATCACTCCTGTGTTTACGAACGACCATTCGGAAAAATTAAAAATATACGACCTTCACAAAGACGTTGGAGGAAATATCTGGGTAGTGTCGAACACCAACAAAGTTCATGTCGCCAACAGGCAGTTCGAAAAGATCCCGCAAAAACTTCCGCAGATCCAGGCCTTGTTGGTGGATTACAATGACCGACTTTTGATCGGAACCCAAAAGGGTTTGTATTTACATCAAAAAAACGATAAAGGAGAAAGTGTTTACTCTGAAGTAAAGGAAGCCAAAAATCTCAATATCCTCAGTTTATACGAAGATCAATTTAAAAACATCTGGATCGGCACATTCGGAGATGGTGTTTATGTGTTGAACACGGAAAAAGCGCAAGTCAGATTGATTACCGAAAAAGACGGATTGACTAATGACAACGTGATCTCAATTCAAGGGAAAAAGAACAAACTCTGGCTGGCTACCTTTGGCGGCGTTACGGAAATCGATTATGATAAAAACATCTTTTCTAACCCTGCATTAAAAATCAAAAAACTCAGCCAGGACTCCGGCCTGGGTACAAATTACATCTATACCGTTTTTATTGACAGCAAAGGCAGAACCTGGTTTGGCACCGACAACAACGGAGTGAGTGTTCTGGACAATGGAAAAATAACCAATTACACCCATGCAGACAGCCTTCAGTTGCGCACGGTTTCATCCATCACCGAAGATCGCCTCGGCCATATTTGGCTAAGCACCGACAAAGAAGGCATCTTTGAATTCGATGGAGAAAATTTCCACCAACTCGCCTTAAAAGAAGGGATCCGCGACCTTGCTATCACAAGCCTCATCAGCGACGCCAAAGACAATATCCTGATCGTTCATCCTTCCGGCATCGACTTGCTCGATCCTATTACCAAACATCTCATTTATTTCGATGCAGAGGTCGGCGTGGAAAACATCGAACCTAACCTGAATGTCGTTTGCCCGGATAAACATGGCAATATCTGGGTCGGCACTCAAGATCAAGTCATCCGTTATACCGCGCTGAATGAAAACCTGGTCATTCATCCCAGAACACAACTGATCGACGTTTCTGTGTTGCTCCAAACCATTGACTTTCACAAGATCAACACCTTTAGCCATCATCAAAACAGCTTGGTCTTCAGCTATGCCGGTTTGTGGTACATCGATCCGGGTACCGTGAAATATCGTTATAAACTCTCCGGCGTAAACAGCGATTGGGTCATTTCAAGAGACCGGCAGGCAACCTTTTCCAATCTTAGCCCGGGCGAATATACTTTCAGCATCACTTCCACTGAAAACGATGCTTTTGACAAAGAGCCGGTTGTCACTTATTCTTTTAAAATAAATGCGCCGGTGTGGTTGCAACCCTGGTTTCTTTTCTTAGCCGCACTGGCTATCTCCGCATTAATTTATTTCATTGTAAAAACGCGAGAAAAGCAATTGCAAAAACAAGCCGACCTGAAAAAAGAAAGGATTGAAAGCCAGTTAGAACTTCTGAAAAGCCAGATCAATCCCCACTTTTTGTTCAACAATTTTAATACCCTGGCTGCTCTGATCGAAGAAGATAGCGATCTTGCCATCGAATATGTAGAACGGCTCTCAGATTTTTACCGAAGCATTTTACACTACCGGGAAAAGGACGTGATCCGAATCGAAGAGGAACTGGAGCTTATCAGAAATTACGAATTCCTCCTGCAAAAAAGGTACGGCAATAACCTGAAACTGAGCATCCATCCAAATGGAACTTCCCATGAATTATTTATCGTTCCGCTTACTTTGCAAATGCTGGTGGAGAACGCCGTAAAACACAACGTCATTTCGAAAACAAAACCCCTCAATATTGAAATATCCTGCGACGACGATCAGTATATCAGCGTCAGCAACAACATACAAAAGAAAATTACCAGCGAACCCTCGACGGGTTTTGGATTGCAAAGCATCCGGTCGCGTTATGCACTCCTGATCCATAAAAAAGTACAGATTGAAGAAACAGAAACAGCATTTATAGTTCGAATACCAATTTTAAAAAATGAAGGATTATGAAAGTATTAATCATAGAAGATGAAATAACAGCCGCACGACGGCTCAATAATTTAATTTCAAAGATCAACCCGGAGATTGAAGTTGTCGAACAGTTGGATAGCATCGAAGGGGTATTAAATTGGATGGGGAAACACGATCCTCCCGATCTGATTTTCATGGACATTCATCTCGCTGATGGATCCAGCTTTGAGATTTTCAACCACGTGAAGATTGAAAAACCCGTGATATTTACAACGGCTTATGATATCTATGCCATCCAGGCTTTCCAGGTCAACGCGGTCGATTATATCTTGAAGCCCATCAAAGAGGACAAATTGATCGCAGCTTTGGAAAAGTACAGAAAGTACCACAGCGAACCAAAAATCGACTACCAAAAGGTTGTACAATCATTGCAGCAGCCCACTGATGAAAAACGTTTCCTGATCCGGCTAGGTAGCTCGATCCGCCTGGTAGAGCTGAAAGACACAGCCTATTTTTATACCAAAGACAAGATCACCTTTTTGGTAACCAAAGCCGGCAAACGATACCCTATCGACTATTCCCTGGAAAAACTGGAAGAAACAACCAACCCGAAAAAATTCTTCCGCATAAACCGCCAGTTTATCATTGGTATCGATTCCATAAAAGAAATGATCTCCTATTCCAAATCGCGAGTAAAGGTGGACCTAAGCCCGCCTTCCGATCTTGAAACCATTGTGAGCACCGAACGATCTCCATTGTTTAAAAAGTGGCTGCTCGGAGACGACAACTAATTGATACACAAACCTGTTTTCTAATCGCCGGAAGCTATCCTGTCCATTTCAGGGCGTTTTTTTACCCGTTCGGCAAGTTCAGGTTTTTTAAAAAAATGTAAGCAGCTATTTTTAAGTTGTCATACAAAATTTGTTTTTTTAATGAAAAATCTATCGTGGTTCGTATTCTTTTGTTCTATTGCAGCAACTTTGATGACCGTCGGTTCCTGCAAACATTCTCCGGCTACGCTCACTGACGACGTGGTGCCAATCGATACGACCAGCAACCCGGTTGATACCATCGGCAATGGAATACCATGCGACCCCGATGTCGTTTATTTCGAGTTGGATATTTTGCCGATCTTGGTTTCACGATGTGCTTTCTCAGGTTGCCATAATGCGGCATCTGCAGAAGACGGGGTAATACTCGAAAGTTACGAATCGGTCATGCAAACGGCTGACGTCCGGCCTTACGATCTGGATGGAAGCGACCTCTACGAAGTGATCACAGACAATGATCCCGACGACCGAATGCCCCGACCACCGAACGCCCCGTTGAGCGCCGAACAGAAAAACCTGATCGCCAAATGGATCATGCAAGGCGCCAAAAACCTGGAATGCGACCCCGATGCCGGTGATTGCAATATTGAAAACGTGAGCTATGCGCAGTATGTAAAACCAGTGATCCAAAACAGTTGTCAAGGTTGTCATAGCGGAAGCGTACCTTCGGGAAATATAGACCTGACAACTTTCGACAATGTGAAAAACATCGCACTTTCCGGGAGACTATATGGCGCAATCTCCTGGCAAAACAATTATGAAAATATGCCTTTTGGCGGCAACAAACTTCCTGATTGCACTATTGATAAGATAAAGTCATGGATTGACGCAGGCGCTCCAAATAATTGATGACGATTAACTTATTTTTGCGAACCTTAATACTTTTAAAATATTTAATGAATGAAAATCGGCGCTTTTGCATTCGCTTTTACTTTGATGAGTTTTTTGATCACTGGCTGTTACTACGACAACGAAGAGGATCTCTACCCCGAAAACACCTGCGTCACCAGCAATATGTCTTATTCGAATAATATTTTACCGATTTTGGAAGATAATTGCTACTCCTGCCACAGCCAGGTCAGCAACCAGGGAGGCGTAACACTCGAAGGTTATAACAATCTCAAGAGTTATGTTGACAATGGAAAACTGATCGGGGTGATCAATCATCAGTCGGGATTCCCGGCCATGCCACAGGGAGTCTCGAAACTCGGTCAATGCCAGATTGATAAAATTGAAGCATGGGTCGATCAGGGTTCGCCAAATAATTAGGTTTAGAACTTCATCTACAGCTTTTTTCTAAAAAATTACGCATGAAAAAATATTTGATCTATATCGGAGTATTGGGGATAATCGGAATCGCCGTGGCTGTTTACATGTATAATAAACCACATAAAAACATTCGAAACAGTAAAGCCGATTTCAAAATGGAAGCTACACGATTGATTGCCGAGTTTGAAGAAAATGAAACCGAGGCCAATGCCAGATACCTGGACAAAGTGATCGAAGTCAGTGGTATTGTCAGCAAAGTCAGTGCTGACGAAAAAGAAAACATCACCGTAACACTCGAAGGTGAAAGCCCGCTTTCTGGGGTAGTTTGTCAGTTTGATAACTTGTCAACACATCCCAGAACGAACTTCAGCGAGGGTGAAAATGTCACCTTCAAAGGGATATGCACGGGACTGCTCATGGATGTTTTAATGGTAAGATGCGTTGAAGTAAATTCAAATTGAAAAATAGTTTAAAGGGTTTTTAACAGGATATAAAAGCCTGCTTCGTTTTAAAATAAAAATTAATAAACTAAAAAAATTAAATGTAATGGTAAGAATAATCATTTTCCTAATGCTGTTGATCCCAGCATTCACAAGTACCCAGGCTCAAAAGTATTTCACCAGAGACGGAAATATCTCATTCTTCTCTGATGCCCCGCTCGAAAAGATCGAAGCTCACAACAGCAAGGCTACCAGCGTTTTGGATGTTGCCACTGGAAAAATGGAATTTGCCGTATTGATCAAAGCGTTTCAATTTGAAAAAGCTTTGATGCAGGAGCACTTCAACGAAAATTACCTCGAAAGCGATAAATACCCAAAGTCAACTTTCAAGGGAGAAATAACAAATATCAAATCGGTTGACTTTTCGAAAGACGGCGAATACGAAGTAAATGTGAAAGGTGAGCTGACCATTCATGGAGAAACGAAAGCCATCGAAGCTCCCGGAAAGATCATTGTAAAAAACGGAAACGTCACCGCCAATTCAAGCTTCGAAGTTGCTGTCGCCGATTTCAATATTTCAGTACCGGCAGTGGTCAGAGACAACATTGCCAAGATCGTCAGGATTGATGTTTCCGTGAATTATGAAGAACTAAATAAAGGTTCGTAATTAGTTACAGGTTCGTGTTATTGGTTGTCAAGAAATTGGCAGCCAATAACGCTTTTTTTAAAAACCCAACTCCATGAAATACATTTACACCCTCCCGCTGTTATTTTGTTTTTTAACCTCCCTTTCAGCTCAGGAAGATGACCTGCTCAGTTTGCTGGAAGAAGAGGAACAGATCAATTTTGTGACTGCTGCTTTTAAGACCAATCGGGTCGTCAACCTCCATTCATTGGAAAATACCCCCAAAGGGGTTTTGGATATAAAAATTTCACACCGCTTTGGTTTTATCAATAGCGGAGCCTATGATTTTTTTGGCCTCGACGATGCAACGATCCGTATCGGTGGCGATTATGGAATCACCGACCGGCTGGTTGCCGGCTTTGGAAGAAACAGCTTTGAAAAAACCTACGACGGGTATTTAAAATATAAATTCTTTCGCCAGCAAACCGGCAAAAAAAATGTGCCGGTCACCGCAGCTGCCTTTGCCAGCACCGCCATCCGAACTTTGAGATGGGAAAACCCCGACCGCGAAAACTATTTCAGCTCCAGGCTTTTTTACACCTTTCAGGCCATCATAGGCAGAAAATTCAGTAAGAACTTTAGCATGCAGATCGTGCCCACCGTCGTGCATCGCAACCTCGTTGAAACGAGGGCGGAGAGCAACGACGTATTTGCAATCGGCGGCGGCGCCAGGTTAAAGCTAACCAGCAGGCTGGCCATTAATGCCGAGTACATTTATGTTTTGCCCGATCAACTAGCTCCGCAATACCAAAATTCGTTTTCCATTGGATTTGACCTCGAAACCGGCGGCCATGTTTTCCAACTGCATTTCACAAACTCCACCTCGATGGTCGAAAAAGGATTCATCACCGAAACCACCGGCGATTGGATGAATGGCGATATCCACTTCGGTTTCAATATTTCAAGAGTATTTACAGTGGTGAAACCAAAAATTGAATAGACGGGATTGTTTAAAATCGGACTTGATTTTAAAACAAGAGTCATTCGCCACGAACGAGTGACTCTTGTTTTCTGAAATAATCCAATTTGTACTTATTCCTAAACTTGAATTTAATAACAGCCCGTAATGCCAATGGCTACTTTTTCCATAATCCGGCAAAAATCTTCATACGTTTTGATTATTTATAAAAATTATTTGCATATTTGTTCAACTTTTACCCCCCAGTTCAGTCTTAAAAAAAGGCACACCATCACAATTTTATCAATATGCCCGTTTTATGTGAATAGTCAATTTTCGTGAAAAAAACATGAAATATCTGCCATTTTCCATATTGTTGATCGTGCTTTTCCAAAGCTGTTATCCGGAGACGGAACGGTTGCACGGCTATGAGGTTCACGGCATTGATGTATCCCATTATCAATCGAAGATCGACTGGGATACCGTAGCACGACAGGGCATTTCATTTGCGTATGCAAAAGCGACCGAAGGAGAAACGATTGCAGACAGCCTGTTTCAAAAAAATTGGTCGGAAATGAAGCGGGTTGGGATCAAACGCGGCGCCTACCATTTTTTCCGGCCCAATACTTCCGTTTTTAAACAGGCTAAAAATTTCATGGACAATGTGTCGCTCGAAAACGGCGATCTGCCTCCCGTCCTCGATGTCGAAGTAGATGACGGAGCATCAGAAGAACTGGTCATTTTCAGGATAAAAACCTGGCTGGAAATGATCGAACATCACTACAAGATCAAACCCATTATTTACACCAATCTGAAATATTACAATGAATATATCGCCGGCAACCTGGATGATTACCCCATCTGGATCGCCCGCTACAATTATAATGAACCACAACTCAATCTCGATAAGCAATGGGATTTCTGGCAATATGGCAACCGCGGACGACTGCCCGGCATTTCCGGTTTCGTTGATTTCAATGTGTTTTACGGCGACTTCGAGCGGCTGGAATCTTTTGGGCTTTCAAAAGATCTTTCCATGAGTTTTACAATCGGTTTTTAAAAACACGGATCACTCTTTTTCCCTTGTAAAGGTTTTGACAAAAAACATCAAATTCCATACAGCCAAGGTTGGTATAATTTTAACCGCTGCAAGTATCAAAATCTTATTTTTGCGAATAAAAAATTGATATGATGAATAGAGTAATACAAATCGCTTTTATGATCTTGACCGGAGTTTACAGCTTTTCATCCTGCGCTGGTTCAGGCTCGGATTCCGAAGCTACTTCTGCCACCGACAGGGAATCGCTCGCAGAGCAAATCAAACAACTCGAGGATACCCTCAGCGCCAATTCCGACAATAAAATCGACCGAAAACTGGCTGTTGAATTGCTGAACAAAAGCGCACTTTTTGCAGAAACATTCCCCGAAGATGAACAAAGCCCGGCTTATCTTTTCAGGGCGGGCAATGTAGCCGTTGGCATCGGCGCTTTTGAAGATGCCGTTGGGTATTTCCAAACTGTTCATAAAAAATATGAACAGTTCCAAAGAGCGCCCGACGCTTTATTCCTTGAAGGCTTTACCTACGAAAACCACCTCAAAAACATTGAAAAAGCAAAAGCCTGCTACCAGGATTTTTTGTCGAGGTTCCCGAATGATGAGTTGGCAGAGCAGGTAAAACTGGTGCTGGAAAGCATTGACAAGACGCCCGAAGAACTCGTGAAGGGTTTTCAAAAAGAAAATGAATAACGCTGCTTCTCCGGCAGGGTTGTTAAAATAAATTGAATTTTGATCCATTGCCATTCGATATGCGTTTCCAGATAAGCAAAGGAAAAAGAATATTTCTAACTTGCAATACAATACTTTAACTCAAGTTGCGGATAATACTAAATCCAACCTGCCTGCGGCAGGCAGGCTGAAGTCGTCCCACCTGCCCCGCATAAGGCGTGGCCGACAGCGGGGTTTTGCATCGAAATCATAGATTTCTCACAAAATTCTCCGTTTCAATTGGATTATCCGCAACTCAGGATATTTAAAAAATATTAAATCAATTGAATTATGAGGAGCACTGTCTTACTGATGCTGACTATCTTTAGTTTTAATCAACTCATTGGTCAGGGTATCGATTTTTTTCAAGGATCCTGGGAAGAAGCAATTGAACTGGCCAAAGCAAACGACAAAGTCATTTTTGTGGATGCTTACACGACCTGGTGCGGGCCTTGCAAAAAAATGTCAAAATACGTTTTTACCGACGGTGACGTGGGCGATTTTTACAACCAATTTTTCATCAATATGAAAATTGACATGGAAAAACCCCCAGGCATACAATTTCAGCAAACCTATCCCGTCACAGCTTATCCAACTCTTTATTTTATCGACGGTGATGGAAAAGTTGTTTACAAAACCACCGGAGCAAGGGAAGTTGGAACTTTTATCGAACTTGGCAAAACAGTCTTTGCCCGAACGGATAAAAGCGCTGAATTTGCCGAAAAATATGACGCAGGAGATCGCGATCCCGAACTGATCTTCAACTATGTAAAAGCACTCAACAAAGCCGGAAAACCCAGCCTGAAAATTTCCAACGATTACCTGGCTGCTCAAACCGACCTGACTACCGAGTTCAATTTGCGTTTTATTTATGAAGCAGTCGTCGAAGCGGATTCCAGGATATTTGATTTGTTGATTGAATATCGTCCTGCCATCGAAGCTATGGAATCCAGGGCTGCTGTCGCCAGTAAGATCGAATCCGCCTGTGAAAAAACTGCTCAAAAGGCGCTGGAATTTAACATAGATATGCTACACGAAGAGGCGAAAACAAAAATGAAATCACATTGCCCGGAAAAAGCAGAATCGTTTGCCACCAAAGCCGATATGAATTTTTTCGTTGCAAAAAAAGATGCCGGGAGCTACATCAAAGCTTGCGATACTTACGTAAAAAAAGAAATCAAAGACGATCCTGATAAACTGCATACCCTGGCAAAAGATATTGTGCTCCACTTTTCATCCGACAACAAGGCAATGAAATTTGCCGAAAAGATCGCCAAAAAGGCAGCAAACGACGGAGATCATTACAACTATTATCTTACTTACGCCGAAATCCTGATGCTGAACGGCAAAAAAAATGATGCCCTTGAAATTGCTCAAAAATCGTTGGAGCTCGCCGGCGAAGAGAAAGATGCCCAGACTGTTATCAATCAATTGATCCAAAAAATCCAGCAAAGTTGAACCACCTGAATTTTCAAAAAATCACGATCCACCTGAATATGAAAAAATTAGTTACGCTGCTTTTTTTCTCAGCCTTTATCTCCACTTCCGCAACCAGCCAGACGGGAATCGACTTTTCCACAGAAAGCTGGAAAAGCATTCTGGCACAAGCTGAAAAAGAAGACAAAATTGTATTCGTCGATGCTTACACCGTCTGGTGCGGGCCATGTAAAAAAATGGCCAAAGAGGTTTTCCCGCAAAAGGAAGTGGGCGAATTTTACAATGAAAAATTCATCAATGTACAGCTCGATATGGAAAAAGGTGAAGGGCTTACATTTGCTGAAAAATACAACGTCATTGTGTATCCTTCTTTGTTATTTATCGATTCCGATGGTACGCTGATACACCGTTCTGCGGGCTACAAAGATACTCCTGAATTCATCGAATTGGGTAGCGTAGCCCTCGACCCTTCAAAGCGCATTTCTTCTTTAAAAAGTCGCTTCGAAAACGGCGACCGCGATCCCCGTTTTTTAAAACAATATACTGAAACGCTGTATGAAGCTTACGACGAAAGTCATGCCCCCATTGCAGAAGAATACCTGGAAACCCAAACTGACCTGAACAGCGATGAAAACCTCGAATTCATCTTTCTTTATGTGAATGATGTCGATTCAAAGCTGTTCGATCACCTGGTTGAAAATCGCTCGCTGTATATCGAAAAATTCGGCCAACGGGAAGTCACTACAAAGATCCAAAACCTGATCTATAACTCGATCAACGAAGGGACGGGAATGTCGAGCCTCGATCAGATCGATGCCCTTTTCCGGAAAGCTTACCCTGAAAAAGCAGAGCAGCTTTCCCTGGCATTTCGCATGTCGTACTACCGCCAGGCCGGCGACCGCGACAATTTTGCAAAGTCGGCGATCAATTATTATAAAAAATTTCCAACCAGCGATCCGGCAGAATTGAACGATATTGCCTGGACTTTTTACACCGTTGTGGACGATAAAAAGCAATTGAAACAAGCTGTAAAATGGGCGAAGCGATCTGTCAAAACCGACAGTAATTATTTCAACAACGACACCCTCGCGGCGCTTTATTCAAAAATTGGTAAAGAGAAAAAGGCGATCAAATTCGCTCAAAAGGCAATTGAACTGGCCATAGAAAATGGCGAGGATTATTCCGAAACGCAAAGGTTGCTGGATGAAATCCGCAAAAAGTAATACTCCGGTTCTCTAAATTTCAATATCCAGGAAAACCGGGCAATGATCCGAATGCTTCGCCTCATTGATCTGGAAAGCGCTCCTGATCTTGTCTTTTAACGGATTACTCACACACTGGTAATCAATACGCCAGCCTTTGTTATTGGCGCGGGCATTAGCGCGAAAGCTCCACCAACTGTATTGCACCATCTCTGGATTGGCATGGCGAAATGCATCCGTAAAACCGCTATCCAGCCACTTGGTCATCCAGGCGCGCTCTTCAGGCAGAAAGCCCGATGAATTTTTATTGCTCACTGGGTTGTGAATATCCATTTCGGTATGCGCGATGTTAAAATCTCCAACGACGATCAGATTCGGTCTTTCCTTTTTCAATGCATCCACCCAGTTGTAAAAATCATCGAGAAACCGGTATTTGAACTCCTGCCTTTCCTCCCCTGTAGTCCCGCTGGGGAAATAACAGTTGAGTACGGTGACATCGCCAAAATCCGTTCGGAGTATCCTGCCTTCGCGGTCGTATTTTTCGATCCCGCAGCCGTAAACGACATGGTCAGGTTTGTTTTTGGAAAATGTAGCCACTCCGCTGTAACCCTTTTTTTCGGCGGAATGCCAATAGTGGTGATAATTCATTTCTTCTATCAATGCCAACGGCGCTTGCTCCTTCGTTGCTTTGATCTCTTGTAAAAAGACAACATCAAAGTCATTTTCTTTCAGCCAGGTCATCAACCCTTTATTGGTGGCAGCCCGGATTCCGTTCACATTGTAAGAGATCAATTTCATCATAATTTTTACAGAAAGTTATAAGCCCAAAGGTATTTTAAATCCGCTATTTTTAAATATCGCTTTGCAATTGATTTTTTGAACGCATCAAAAAAACCGCTTCATTTCGTTTAAACTCAAAACTTTAAAGAAACTTTTCATCCCGATAATACATTAAAATATATGTAACAGGGTTGCAATCAATTGATCCAAACAACATAATCTCAAACCTGGAAACAATGCTACTACTTCAGATGAACTATTTGCTTGTTATAACATTTCTTTTTAGCTCGTTCAGTTTACTCCATGATCCCAAAGCCGACGATGCCGCGGTTACCGATATCACTGGCACCTGGACCAATGACTTTGACCACGCGATCATAGAATTTCAAAAAGAAGGCGACACCTACAGCGGCATACTTATAAAACCTGCAAAAGGGCACGAACTGGACAAAAACGGAAATCCCCGAAAACAGGAAAAGATCATCGAAGGCCTGAAATACCAAAATGGCGTTTATGTCGGTGGAACGATCTACGTCAATAAGTTTAATAAATATATGGATTGCGACATAAAACCCTTGGGGGAAGACGCCTTAAAACTCAATGTCCGTTACGGCATCATGAAAAGAAGTGTGGAATGGAAGCGGATTAAATAACAAGATTGCAACTCGCATCCCAAACCCAGTTCGCCAATCCCAGCCGTCCAAAAAACATCTGTATAAAACAATGAACTGATTGTTTCTTTAACAATCCAGGAATCCTTCCGGCCACCCCGGAACTTCGTTGCCAAATGCTGAAAACCGCGGCCAATTAGTTGTAAGATCAATGATCTTCAAAAGCAAATCGCCTGCTATGGCGCTAATTCAGGCACGAAATTTATCGTAATTATTAAAAAAACCAACCCGATATGATAAAACCAAAAATGTCATTTGATTTACCCAAAGAAGAGGCCTCGCGATTGAGAGGAGTCATTTTCCGTCACCTCGACGGGTTTTCAGTTTCAACATCTGCCCTGACTTTGAAGGATGGAGGTGTGCTTGATTTGATTGAAAAAAAGAAAACCTTGCGCCTGTCAGAGATCGTTGAAACGACCAATGGCAATGAAGGTTATCTCAACGTCGCTTTACGGATCTTATGCTCTCAAGGCTGGCTTAGCCAAAAGCTTTCGGACGACAACGAAGTGTCTTTTTCGTTGAATGAAAAAGGAATAGTTGCTTTCAAAATGGTGGATATGTACCGCGATATAGTAGCTGCCATTCCTTTTCTGATCGATATTGATAAACACCTTTTCGGGAAGAAGAAAAATCGCGATGAACAAAAGTTTATCTCCGTTTTAAATCAATTACAACAAAAGCACGGGAGCCAAAAGTCGAAGGACAAATTGCACAATACGGTTCACCATGAAATATTAACCCACATCGAAGGATTGGTCGCAGGGCCTTTTCTGGTGGCATTGGGCATGCACGGATTTTTCAAAGAATACGGACAATACAACCCGGATTTTGAAATCAAAGAACTGGAAGGCAACTCCGCTTTATTATCGGAAATATTTTCATTCCTCTCAGGTTTGGGCTGGTTTGAGAAAAAGAAATCGTCCTTTGTTTTTACCGCAAAGGGAATGTTTTTCGCCAAACGCGCCAGCGCTTACGGTGTCACCGTTTCGTATCTCCCTACTTTTAATTCGGTAAAGGAACTCCTCTACGGCAATCCGAAAATATTTTGGGAACGACCGCCAACAAGCCCAGAAATCCACGTCAACCGCACTATGAACGTCTGGGGAAGTGGCGGCGCTCATGCCGGTTATTTTAAGAAGATCGACGAAATAGTCATCGACCTTTTCAACCGCCCGATTGAAGAGCAACCCAAAGGATTTGCAGATATGGGTTCCGGAAACGGTGCATTCCTGGAGCATCTCTTTGATGTGATCTGGTCAAAAACCCTTCGCGGCAAAATGCTGGAAGAGCACCCGCTTTTTATCGTGGGTTCCGATTTCAATGAAGCGGCGCTGGTTTCTACGCACAAAACGTTAAAAGAAGCAGACATCTGGGGTGAAGTAGTCTGGGGCGACATTGGCGATCCCGACCACCTTGCTTCGAAATTAAAAGAAAAATACAACATCGATCTCGGCGAGCTTCTCAATGTTCGTTCGTTTTTGGATCACAACAGGATATTTAACCGTCCGACGCGACCTTGCCAGTTCCAACAACCCTGCTCAACAGGGGCCTTCTGCTTCAGAGGCGAGCGCCTCTCTAATGATGAGGTCGCGCAAAGCCTGGTGGAACACTTTGAAAAATGGACACCTTATGTGAAAAAATTCGGATTGCTGGCTATCGAATTACACACCATCCCGCCAGATCTCGCCGCAGCCAACATTGGCAAAACTGCCGTAACAGCTTATGACGGCACACACGGATATTCCGATCAGTACATTGTCGAATACAACGTTTTTATAAAAGCAGCCGAAACGGCAGGGCTTTCACTCGATCCAAAGCATCAGGCAAAATATCCGCCATCTGATCTCGCAACTGTGAGCATCAACCTGTTGCGCTCACTGGATTAAAATAGACATATTGGGAGTTTTTTACTGAACAGGATATTCATAGCGGAGAAAAAAATGATACCTTCGAAATTGTAACTCAAGGTGTCATTTTTTTTTATTTCAAATGTTGAATATCATGATCCAAAACTCCTCTCTCCGGCTATCGCTGATTTTTTGTTTGTTCATTTCTATAAATTCATTTTCCCAGACCGATACGAGCCTGCTCACCCTCGACAGGATTTTCTCCGGAGAATTCCGACTCGATTATTTTGGACAAGCCCGCTGGATTGATGACGGCAAGGCCTACACAACGCTGGAATACTCGGAAGAATACAGAGGAGCGCAGGATATCGTTTCCTACCGTGCAAAAACCGGCGAACGGACTGTTTTGCTGAAAGCAGAACAACTAATCTCTGAAAACGAAAAATCGCCGCTCGAAATCTCGGATTATTTTTGGTCGAACGACAAAACACGGTTGCTGATCTTTACAAACACCCGGAAAGTCTGGCGTTACCATACCCGCGGAGATTATTGGGTGCTGGATTTGGATTCCGGAGTATTGCAGCAGTTGGGCAAAGCGCTGCCGGGGTCTTCTTTGATGTTCGCAAAATTTTCGCCGGATGATTCCCGCGTCGCTTATGTCAGTGGTCATAACATTTATGTGGAAGATTTGAAATCCCAAAAAGTGACACAGCTCACTACCGATGGTTCCGAAACCTTGATCAACGGCACATTTGATTGGGCTTATGAAGAAGAGTTCGATTGCCGCGATGGTTTCCGATGGAGCCCTGATGGAAAAAATATCGCCTATTGGCAGGTCGATGCAAAGAACATTAGAAACTTTTTGATGATAAACAATACTGATTCGATTTACTCCCACACGATCCCGGTTCAGTATCCGAAAGTGGGCGAAGACCCCTCATCCTGCCGTATCGGGGTAATTCCGGCTTCCGGAGGCAAAACGACCTGGATGCAAATTCCGGGCGATAACGTCCAACACTATCTGCCGAGAATGATGTGGGCGGAAGACAGTCGGCACCTGCTCGCAGAACAATTGAACCGAAAACAAAACACCGCAAAACTTTGGTGGTGTAATATCAATGATGGCAAAGCAACCAATATATTCACGGATGAAGACGAAGCCTGGATAGATGCCATCGATCAGGAGGACTGGATCTGGTTGAAAAAAGGCGAGGAATTTACATGGATCAGCGAAAAAGACGGCTGGCGCCATGTTTATCGGATTTCAAAAGATGGCCAAAAAGAAACCTTGATCTCTCCGGGAGATTACGATGTCATTTCTATCCAGGAGATTGATACCGACGATGGCTGGCTCTATTTTATCGCCTCTCCTGACAATCCGACACAAAAATATTTGTACAGGCTTCCACTTTATAAAAACGGCAAAGCACAACGCCTCAGCCCTGCCGACCAGCCCGGAACGCATTCCTACCAGATCGCGCCCGGCGGCAAATATGCTTTCCATACCTGGTCCAACATCCACACGCCGCCGATAAAAGAACTCATCAGCCTTCCGGATCATAAACGCATCCGCCTGTTGATTGATAATAAAAATTACAAAACAAAAATCGAATCGCTGGCCAGCACACCAGCAGAATTTTTTAAAATTACAACAGCCGACAGTATTGAAATGGACGGCTATATGTTGAAGCCACCGGGATTCAATCCCGAGAAAAAATATCCCGTGCTTTTTTATGTTTACGGAGAGCCTGCCGGTCAGACAGCCAAAGATACCTGGCAAAGCAATCTCTGGCACCGAATGATGGCTCAGAAAGGTTATATCGTCATCACTATGGACAACCGCGGAACGCCCAGCCCGAAAGGCAGGGAATGGCGGAAAAGCATCTACCGCAAAATCGGCGTGATCAACTCCCGCGATCAGGCTTTGGCTGCAAAAGAAGTGATGAAGTGGAATTTCATCGATAAAGACCGCATTGCTGTCTGGGGTTGGAGCGGCGGCGGTTCAATGACGCTGAACCTGCTGTTCCGTTACCCGGAAATTTACAAAACGGGCATGTCGGTTGCGCCCGTCGCCAACCAGTTGTATTACGACAATATATACCAGGAGCGGTATATGGGTGTGCCCTGGGAAAACGAAGAGGATTTTATTGAAGGTTCTCCCGTCACTTATGCCAAAAACCTCGAAGGCAACCTGCTACTGATCCACGGCACAGGCGATGACAATGTTCATTACCAAAATGCAGAAGCGCTTATCAATGAACTGGTTAAGCACAACAAACTCTTCCAGGTGATGCCTTATCCTAACCGCTCCCATAGCATACACGAAGGCCAAAACACTCAACGCCACCTCTACACCCTGATGTCTGACTTTTTAATGAAACACGTGGAACCGGGACCGAAGAAATTGCCTTGATGAATAAGGATTTGGAACACGGAACTTGTAACGAAACAGGCGTTATGACAAGGGATTTTTTTATTATGTCCCGCTGATTACGCAGATATGCGCAGATTGAAACTCCTTTGATGGAAATTTTCCACACTTCTTTTTTCTGCGGCGATCAGCGAGATCTGCGGGACACTTTTTTTAATTTCTACGCAAACCCGCGAAAATCCGCGTTCCATTGCGATACTAAAAAAATCATTGGATAGACTGCGGGAGCTTTGTATCTTTAAAAATGCAAATTCGTTTTTTCTATGCTCCCCGGAATTGACATCAAAACAATAGGATCATGCCTGCTGGCAATCATCTTTTTTACATCCTGCAAAACGGAATTGCCCGAAGATGTTGCAGAAGCCTACGCCGGATTGCCGGAGAAAATAGACTTCAATTTTCACATCCGCCCAATACTTTCCGACCGCTGTTTTAAATGCCACGGCCCCGATGAAAAAGCGCTCAAAGCTGAATTGCGTCTCGACCTGGAAGCGACAGCTTTTGCAAAACTTAAAAGCGGAGCGGGTTATGCATTCGTTTCCGGAAAACCGCATAAAAGTGCAGCCGTTGAGCGGATTTTGAGCCATGACCCGGAGTTCCAAATGCCGCCGCCGAAATCGAACCTGAGCCTGTCTTCAACGGAAAAGGCGCTCATCATCAAATGGATCGAGCAAGGCGCCGAATGGAAAAAGCACTGGGCTTTCACTCCTCCCAAAAAAACGGCCATTCCGACAAACAAAAACACTATCTGGGCAACCAACGAAATCGACCATTTCATTTTACAAAAAATGGAAAACGCAGGTTTAAAACCCTCGCCGCCTGCTCCGCTGGAAACGCAACTACGCCGCCTGACACTAGACCTGACCGGACTACCTCCGACGCTTGACGAAATCGACGAATTCCTTTCCGACAATGCTCCCGATGCTTTCGAAAAAGCAATCGACCGCTTGCTGGCCTCTCCGCATTTCGGAGAACGGATGGCGATGGACTGGCTCGACTTAGCCCGATACGCCGATACCCACGGCTACCAGGACGACGGCTTTCGAAATACCTGGCCTTACCGCAACTGGGTGATCGATGCTTTTAATGAAAATATGCCTTACGATCAGTTTGTCACCGAACAATTAGCCGGCGATCTGCTGCCGCAACCTACCGACGACCAGTTGATCGCCACCTGCTTCAACCGCAACCACCCGCAGTCGCAGGAAGGTGGTGTCGTTGACGAAGAATACCGCGTGGAGTACGTCGCCGACCGTACCAATACTTTTGGGAAAGCTTTTTTGGGATTGACGATGGAATGTGCCCGCTGCCACGACCACAAGTACGATCCCGTTTCACAAAAGGAATATTACTCCCTGTTTGCATTTTTTAATAATAACAACGACGCAGGGATCGTGCCGTACAACGGAGAAGCCGCGCCGACGCTCATCCTGCTTTCCGAAGAAGTCAAAACAAAATTAGAAAAGCTCCGGCCTCAAATCGATTCTCTGGAAAAAGAGCTGCTTCCTGAAAATTTTATTGAAGATTTTAAAAAGTGGTTAAACGAAACCCGGAAAAATCCAAAAGCAACGCTTTCCAAAAATGAAGGCCTATTGGCAGATTTTGATTTTGAATATGATAAAGAAATCTCCCTCAGCCGCATCAACCTGGAAAAAGAACCGCCTAAAAATATCAACCCGAAAGATTCCACCATCGCTTATTTCAACCATGCAAAAAATAAGCTGGATGCCAACATTTGGGGACACAAAGACGAACGCCCTTTATTTGTGGAAGGCAAAATCGGCAAAGGCGTTCAGTTTGTTGGCGATGCCGGTATCCGCTTCAACCGCGACCTGGATTTTGACCGCAACCAACCCTTTGCCGTCAGTTTATGGGTAAAACTTTTGGAAAATGGAATTGAAGGGCCAATATTCGGCAAAGGTAACGGCGACGCGGAAGGCTATCGCGGCTGGCTGTGCAAACTCAACAAAGACGGTACTTTGAGTTTCCAGTTCAACCACGTCTGGCCGGATAACTGCATCGATCTGCAAACCATTGACGCCATAGAAGCAGGCGCCTGGACGCATATCGTTTTGAATTACAATGGAAACAGCAAAGCTTCCGGAATCCAAATTTTTATCAATGGAAAAAAGCCCGGTGTAAAAGTCTGGAAAGACAATCTGCAAAAAAGCATCCTGCACGGCACCAACAAATCCAACTGGTGGAGCCACCCTTTTCTGATCGGTATCGAAACCCGCAAATCGATCAAAAATGTCATCATGGACGAGTTGAAAATTTACAAGCGCCAACTGTCCGATATTGAAATTGAAAGCCTGTTTTTGAACAACAATATTTTCAATCAACTTTTACAAACTCCCGAAAACAAACTCTCCGATGAACAGGAAAGTCATCTGCTCGAAACCTGGCTGCTCCGGCGTTTCAACGAAAAGTATAATAAAAACCTGAATGCCATCATAAAACTGCGGGAAGCGGAAAACCAACTGCTGACCGATCAGCCGGAGATCATGGTCATGAAAGAAAGGGATGAACTTCGCCCAACCTTTATCCTCGAAAGAGGCGCTTACGATGCTCCTGCCGAAGCAGTCATGGCGAATACGCCACAGTCGCTTCCAGAATTTCCTGATACCCTGCCGCGTAACCGATTGGGGTTAGCAAAATGGCTGACTGATGCAAAAAATCCATTGACTGCCCGCGTAGTCGTCAACCGGATCTGGGCAATGTTTTTCGGGAAAGGTTTGGTGGAAACGCAGGAGGATTTCGGTAGCCAGGGCAGCTTGCCGACGCATCCTGAATTGCTGGATTGGCTGGCCGTCGATTTTATGGAAAACGATTGGAATGTAAAAGCCCTCATCAAAAAAATTGTGCTTTCATCAACTTACCGGCAATCTTCCCTCGCTTCGGAAACGGCACGGGAAATTGATCCGCAAAACATTTATTACAGCCATTTCCCAGCGCATCAACTACCGGCGGAGATCATCCGTGACCAGGCGCTGGCTGCCAGCGGCTTGCTGGTAAGAAAAATCGGTGGCCCCAGCGTTTATCCTTACCAACCTGAAGGGATTTGGGAAGCGCTGGCTACACGGAATGCCATAAAATATAAACAACAGCACGGCGATAGCCTTTACCGCAGGAGCATTTATACGGTGTGGAAAAGAAGTGCGCCGCCTCCTTCAATGCTCAGTTTCGATGCGCCTGATCGCTACTTTTGTATGGTGCGGCGACAAAAAACCTCCACGCCTTTGCAGTCTTTGGTATTGATGAACGACCCGCAGTTTGTGGAAGCCGCCCGGATGCTGGGCGAACGAATGATAAAAGAAACCGATGGGAATGTTGCAACTAAAGTCACATTCGCTTTCAGAGCGTTGACCGGTAGGAAACCACAGGAAAAAGAATTGCAGATTTTGGAAAATCTTTACGATGAGCAGTTTCAGGTTTTTAAAAAAGATCTGAAAAAATCCAAAGACTGGCTGAGTTCTGGAGAGTATCCGATGGACAAAAAACTGAACAAAACTGAACTGGCTACCTGCGCTTTCATAGCCTCAACGATCATGAATTTCGATGAATTTGTGATAAAACATTAGATCATGGATCATTTTAAAAAAGACTATTTTTCGAGTTTCAACCGCCGGACTTTTCTGAGCAACAGCCTGATGAGCCTGGGTTCGTTGGCGCTGTCTTCACTGGTTGGGGAAAATTTTTTGAAAACCGCACCAGGCCAAACCGATCCGGAGTTGCCGCATTTCATTCCCAAAGCCAAAAGGGTGATCTATCTTTTTCAGAGCGGAGCGCCCTCTCAGTTAGAGCTTTTCGATTACAAACCAAAACTCAGGGAAATGTTCGGAGAGCAGTTGCCACCTTCTGTTCGGGGCAACCAGCGGGTGACGGGCATGACCTCCAGCCAGCATTCGTTTCCCCTCGCTTTTGGCGATTTTACATTTAAACAATATGGAAAAAGCGGCGCATGGCTCAGCGACCTATTGCCTTATCATCAGAAAATTGCAGATGAAATTTGTTTTATAAAATCCATGCACACCGAAGCGATCAACCACGATCCGGCTATCACTTTTGTACAAACAGGTTCGCAACAGGCGGGCAGGCCCAGCATCGGTTCCTGGATCAGTTACGGACTGGGCAGCGAAAATGAAAACCTGCCGGCCTTCTGCGTGTTGCTCTCGCGCGGGAAAGAAGGTGACCAGCCGCTTTACGCCAAACTCTGGGGCAATGGCTTCCTGCCTTCCGAGCACCAGGGTGTGATGTTCCGTTCGGGAAAAGATCCCGTTTTGTACCTGAACAATCCTGCGGGCATGAGCGATTCGGATCGCAGAAGGATGCTCGACCACCTGGCCGAGCTGCATGACCTGAAATTCCAGGAAACCGGAAACGAAACCGTCAAATCCCGCATTGCGCAATACGAGATGGCTTACCGGATGCAAAGCTCCGTACCGGAAACGATGGACACTTCCAATGAGCCGGATTATATTTTTGATATGTACGGCGAAGAATCGCGGATACCCGGCACGTTTTCAGCCAACTGCCTGCTTGCGCGAAAGCTGGTTGAAAAAGGGGTGCGGTTCGTTCAGCTCTATCACCAGGGTTGGGATCAGCACGGCAATCTTCCGAGTGAAATAAAGATCATGGCGAAATCCACCGACCAGGCTTCGGCGGCGTTGCTCCTGGATCTGAAACAGCGTGGATTGCTGGAAGATACTTTGGTGATCTGGGGCGGAGAATTCGGGCGGGGCTGCTACTCTCAGGGTAAGCTGACCCCCGACAATTTCGGGCGCGACCACCACCCCCGGTGTTTTACGATCTGGATGGCCGGCGCTGGCGTGAAGAAAGGATTCACCTACGGCGAAACCGACGATTTCGGTTACAACATCAAAAGCAACCCTGTCCATGTGCACGATTTCCAAGCGACCATGCTGCACCTGATGGGCATCGACCACGAGCGCTTCACTTTCAAATTCCAGGGGCGTCGGTTCCGGCTGACGGATGTGCACGGGAAGGTGGTGAAGGATGTTTTGACGTGAACCTGTACCGGCGAACCTGCCCGACACCTGCCTGACCTGCCTGCCAAGAGCATTCAGGCAGGCGGCAAAGGCAGGGTCAGGCGGGTTCATTCGCCGACGATTCATGCAGTGGAATGTCGGCGAATAAAGCCCGCCGGTACGGAAAAATGTAAAAGAGAAACCTTTAAGGGACTTATATTATTGGAAATAAAAACGGACAATCCCGACCCCTTACATTTGCCCCAAAAAATCAAACCACGAGGAAACCTCAACTTCCATCCCCAAATAAATTATTGTATTTTTGTTGGCTTCAAAAAGGAATAATATGGCACGTCAGGCATTAGAAACGGAACAGAAAGCGCTGGAGATTAATCTCAATGATGACATTTATGGAACCTTCGCGGAGATAGGCGCGGGGCAGGAGGTCGCGAGGCATTTCTTCCAGGCGGGAGGCGCTGCCGGGACCATTGCGAAAACCATGTCGGCTTACGACAAAGTCTATTCCGATGAGATTTATGGCAGAGAAGCCAGCGGGAGGTATGTGTGTGAATCGCGTTTGTATAAAATGCTCGACCACGAATACGAATTGATGCACACCCGCCTGCAAAACGAAAAGCTGGATTGCAATTTTTTTGTGTTTGCCGATACCGTTTCAACACTCAATTATTCGAAAACCATACAAGGCGACGGCTGGATGGGATTGCGTTTTCAGTTGAATCCCGATGCCGAACCAAACGATATTGTGCTGCATGTAAAAATGCTGGACAACGATACCAAGTTACAACAACAGGCAGTCGGCATTTTGGGCGTCAACCTCATTTACGCCTGCTTTCACTACAACCACGATCCGGCAATAATGCTGCAATCGCTGAAAGACAACCTCCACGACAGGGTTGTGATCGATATGGTCAGGATCACAGGCCCTGATTTTAAAAACCTCGATAACCGGCTGCTGAGCCTGATGCTGGTGCGATATAAATTGAGCAATGTCGCTATTTTCGGCCCTGATGGCCGCAATATCCATGCATCTGAGTTTTTATACAAAAAAAATGTGCTGGTGATCCGAGGAAGTTTCAGGCCGGCTACGCTTGTCAACCTGGATATGATCAATGCCGGAAGAAAACAATTCAGAAACGAACCCGGAACCGATCCGAAAAACATGGTAGTGTTGACGGAGATCACTATGGACAACCTCTGCTTGGAAGGCGACCTCGATGAAAAAGATTTTTTAGATCGCGCAGAAGTTTTGTGTGCTTTGGGGCAGACGGTGGTGGTTTCCGATTGCGAAGCTTACCAAAAACTCATCGCGTACCTTTCCGATTTTAAGATTCAGCGGCTCGGCCTCGTTGTCGGGGTGCGGCAATTGCTCGGGATCATCACCGACAAATACCACCGGAACCACGAAGGGAGGCTCCTCACGGCTTTCGGGGAATTGTTCACCCGGAATATCAAAGTTTATGTGTATCCTGCCATGCAGGAGGGTAGCGAAGAGCTGATGACCAGTGCCAACCTGCCGGTACCTGAAGGGATCAGGTTTTTGTACCAGCATTTGCTGGACAGCACTCAGATCGTTGACATAGAAGATTTTAAACTTGAAAATCTGCATATTTTTTCAAAACATGTTTTGGAACTGCTACAGGTGGACGATCCCGAATGGGAGGTGATGGTGCCGGAAAAGGTAAAAGCGCTTATCAAAGAAAAATACTTGTTTGGATTCCCCAGTCAAAAACTTGAATTTGAATATTGAAAATGGATAGAGAGCTTTTAAAAATGGAATTTTTCAAAATTTTTAGCTGCCTGATCGCGGCAACTCTTTTTACAGGTTGTGAGATGGAAACTCCCGGAGAACAATCGGAAGCCAAAGCCGCTATCCAGACTTCCGAAGTTTTGTACCTGGCGGATAATATGGAGATTACCTCCATTGATTCAACGATCACGGTCGATTATCTCATGGGGAAATTTGTACCCGAAAAGCACGAGGATTTTGTAAAAGTGGACGCAAAATATGCTTCAAAGGAGGGTTTCTATTTAAGAAAAGAATCTTATGAGGCTTTTCAGAAAATGAATTCCGCAGCTTCAAAAGATGGTGTCCGGTTACGGATAGTTTCTGCGACCCGTCCTTTCGCTCATCAAAAAAAGATTTGGGAAGATAAATGGAATGGCAGGAGAAAAGTTGACAACCAGGACCTTTCAGCCACAGCAAAAGATCCTTTGAAAAGGGCTTTGAAAATCCTGGAGTACAGCTCGATGCCCGGTACTTCACGCCACCACTGGGGAACGGATATCGACATCAATGCCCTGACCAACGATTATTTTGAAACCGGAAAAGGATTAGCGGAGTATAACTGGCTGGTGGAGAATGCACCGAAATATGGATTTTGCCAGCCTTATACGCCAAAAGGTACGGACAGACCCGAAGGGTACAACGAAGAAAAATGGCACTGGTCTTATCTTCCCGTTGCCAAAAAACTGACAGACCAATTCAGGCTCCGCATTACCGATGGTTCAATTTCGGGATTTGAAGGATCGGAAACCGCCGCGTTGATCGGCGTGGTTGATAAATATGTGTTGGGGATCGATGAACTATGTCTGTAACTTTCAAAGCCCGGACTATTTTGAGACGATCAAAAACAAGAGAGAATTTATGGCATTAGAGCGAGTGATCGGCCATTTTACTGGAGAAAAAAAAGGCCCTTTATTGATAGCTGTCGGAGGCATGCACGGAAATGAACCTGCCGGTGTACAAGCCATTGACCTGATCTTTAAAATGCTGGAAGCAGAGCCGATCACCAACCCGCTTTTCAACTTCAAAGGCAGGATGATCGGGCTTCGTGGTAATCTCCGAGCCCTGCAAGCCGGAAAGCGTTTCATCACAAAAGACCTGAACCGGCAATGGACGCCCGCAAACGTGGAAAGGGTTAAAAAGACCCATGCTCAAAATCTTGATTCCGAAGACCTTGAGATGAAAGAGATCATAGAAGTGATCGATCAGCACATTTCAGATTACGATCCCGAAAAGATCGTTTTGATCGACCTTCACACCACTACCACTACGGGAGGAATTTTCACTATTTGTACCGACGACCCCGAAAGTATTCGCATCGCTATCGAGCTGCATGCGCCGGTTATTAAGGGCATGTTGTATGGCATAGAAGGTACTACTCTCCATTATTTCAACAATGAAAACTTTCTCCGGGAAACTGTTTCAGTGAGTTTTGAATCGGGGCAACATGATGATGCGCTTTCCGTCAACCGCGCCATCGCCGCATTGATCAACTGCATGCGAACGATAGGCTGCGTAGAAGCCGGGCATGTTGAAAACCGGCACGATTCGTTGTTGATCGAATATTCCAAAGGCTTGCCGCAGGTCGCCCAGTTGGTTGTCACCAAACGGATTAAACCCGAAGATGAATTCCGGATGATGCCCAATTTCAGGAATTTTCAAAAAGTAAAAAAAGGAGAACTCCTGGCGACAGACAAAAGTGGCGAAATTTACGCGCCGGAAGATGCTTTGATATTGATGCCGCTTTATCAGCAGCAAGGCGACGACGGCTTTTTTTTAGTCAAAACCATTACGGCATTCTGAGGCTGCCATATTCTTCATTTGGCGGCGTGTATGCAATCGATCATCGTTTTCAAAGCGACGAAAATATACTCCCTGCCTTCTTTAGTCACCTCAGTTTCTTCATCGATCGCCAAAGCGTCTTCTACGAAAGCGAGCAGGTCTTCCTGCTGATAGTTTTCAAAAAAAGGATCGATGCGCTCATTAAACTTTTTGGCAGTGGATTTTAGCAGTATTTCCCAATTGACCTCTTCCTGTTCTTCGAGCTGATCCGTGGAAATGACAGTGATTCCGGGATTCATATCTTCACAAGCTTTCCAGATCACCAAAGAGAGGAACAGCAGGTATTCCCGCTCCTCTTGGTTCAGTAAGTCGAAATCATCGGAAAACAGGTAAGCCATGAGGGCAGGTTGCCGGGCTTTGAAATCCAGGATCAATTCGTCAAAATTTATCTCGGCGCCCAGTTTTTCAGCGGTGGCATCGATGGCTTCTTCCGGCACAAATTGCATGAGGTTTTGGTTTTGTGATGAACATATTAACGGCTTTACCTCGTGCGAGGTAAAGCCGTTTTTTAATAAAGTGCTGACAAATATTTTTATACAAAAACATTCTCAACCGGCGCCGCTGCTAAAATTTCGGGGCTGGCTTCAGATGCGTATTGTTTGAAATTGTCATTGAAGGCTTTTGCCAAAGCCTGTGCTTTTTGATAATAATGCGCCTGATCGTCCCAGGTGTTGCTGGGGTTGAGGATTTCATCGGGAACGCCGGGGCAGGTTATGGGCATTTGCAAACCAAAAACTTTATGTTTTGTGTAAGCCACGCTGTCGAGTTTACCTTCCAGTGCGGCGGTGATCATTGCACGCGTAAAGCCCAATTTGATCCGGCTGCCTACGCCGTATTCGCCACCGCTCCAGCCGGTGTTGATGAGCCAGACTTTTACGTTGTGTTCCTGCATTTTCTTTCCGAACATTTCGGCGTATTGCGCAGGATGCAACGGAAGGAAAGGCGCTCCAAAGCAGGCAGAGAAAGTCAATTGAGGTTCTTTGATGCCTTCTTCGGTTCCGGCTACCTTCGCGGTGTATCCCGAAATAAAATGGTACATGGCCTGCCCGGGAGTTAGTTTTGAAATGGGAGGCAGAATGCCGGAAGCATCGCAGGTCAGGAAAAAGATATTGGTCGGGATACCGCCTTTTGATTCGGGCAGTGCATTGTCTATGTGGTAGATCGGGTAAGAAACCCTGGTGTTTTCCGTGATATCGGAATTGGAGTAATCGGGTTTGCGGGTACCTTTGAAAAATCTGATGTTTTCAAGGATAGCATTATGCCGGATAGCTCTATAAATATCCGGCTCTTTTTCAGGTGTCAGGTCTATACATTTTGCATAGCATCCGCCTTCAAAATTGAAGACACCGTTGTTCGACCAGCCGTGTTCGTCATCGCCGATCAGGTATCTTTCGGGGTCAGCCGAGAGGGTTGTTTTTCCGGTTCCGCTCAAACCAAAGAAAACAGCGGTATCGCCATTTTTGCCTACATTGGCGGAACAGTGCATGGAGAGCACATTGTGATCTACGGGGAGAACATAATTCAGCACGGAGAATATTCCTTTTTTAATTTCTCCGGTGTAGCCGGTACCGCCGATGATGACTTGTTTTTTAGCGAAATTGAGAATGGCGAAATTGTGTTGCCGGGTTCCATCGATCTGAGCGTCAGCTCTGAAACCAGGGGCGCACAGGATCGTCCATTCAGGGGTGAAATTTTGGATTTCGCTGACGCTGGGGCGCAAAAACATATTGTAAGCAAAATGGTTGCTCCAGGGATATTCGGAAACCAGGCGAAGGTTCAGGCGGTAACTGGGATCGGCGCAGGCATAGGCATCGCGGATATATATTTCCTTGCCGGCGAAATATTTGGTGATTTTGTTATAAAGCTGATCGAATTTGTCCGGGTCGAATGGTTTGTTGACTTTGCCCCAGTTGACGGTATCGGCGGTTACCTGATCTTTTACAATGAACCTGTCAGCAGGTGACCTTCCGGTAAATTCGCCGGTTTCGATACAAAGCGCTCCGGCATCAGCCAAAACCCCCTGGTCTTTTTTAATGGTGTGTTCGATAAGTTCTTCGGGGGTTAAGTTCCAATAAGCAGTTTGAAAATCAGTAATCCCTAATGCTCTTAAATCCATATTAGGATTTCTGGATCCAATTTCTTTCATAACATGTGGTTTGAAAAGTCAAAATAGCTGCTTATTTATTTCAGGTTATGGATAATTTTGAATCCGCAACCAGGATTATTTACAGGGTCAGCCACTTCAGCTTTTTGGTTAAGCATAAAAAAAATTATTCAATCAAATAGCTTTTCTAAGCGCTGGTGAAACATGGTTCACCATGTTGAAAAAGTGCGTCAAAGTTAAGGATATTTATAAAAAAGTAAAGTAATTTTTGTTACTCCTTTTACGGCTTGTCGAGGAACTAATTTTTTTATAAAATTTTACGGGATAACAATTTTTTGGTTTTGAAGTAACTATTCAGCATTCCAGCCCGATCCCGCCATGCGGGCGGAAGCCTATAACAGCATTAACTTTTTAAAAATATCGTGCATATTTATTTTTTTGCCACGAAGACTCAAAGGCATCCCGCTTTTTCTATGAAAAAGCGGGATGGCATTTTATTTTTTCATTTCCCGTCGGTATCGCAATTGCTGAATAGTTACGTTTTGAAATGCTTATTAAAGTTTTTGTAGCCGGAGTCGGAAATAAAAATATCAATAAAACACTTACCCCTTCGGGAGCTTTATAGTAAAAGTGGTTCCGGCATCAACGGCGGATTTTTTGACAAATATTTTCCCGGAATGGTAAGTTTCGATGATCCGCCTCGCCAAAGAAAGCCCCAGCCCCCATCCTCGTTTTTTTGTGGTGTATCCGGGCTGGAACACTGTTTTTAGTTTTGAAGGAGAGATGCCATGACCGGTGTCGGAAATGTCGATAGTCACGTAGTCCTTTTCTTCATAAACATCTACGGTGATCTCTCCCTCGCTTTCCATAGCGTCCAGTGCGTTTCGCAGTAGGTTTTCGATCACCCAGTCGAAGAGATGTGTATTGACCTTTACAAACAAAGGGGGCTGCACAATGCCCGGAAAATGAAAGGCTATTTTCCTGGGCGCTCTTTTTTGCATATATATTTTGCAATTTTCCAGCGCTTCGTATATGTTTACTTTGTCGAGATCAGGCGCGGAACCGATCTTGGAAAAGCGGTCGGCCACGAGGTCGAGTCGTTTTATGTCGTTGTTCAATTCTTCCACCACATATTTTACATCTTCGTTATCGCCGGCTATGGTTTTCAATTGCTCTACCCAGCCTACAATTGCCGAAATGGGCGTACCAAGCTGGTGAGCGGTTTCTTTGGCCATTCCCACCCAAACGCGGTTTTGCTCCGCGCGCCTCGAAGTGCTGAACCCCAGGTAGCCAAAGGTGATAAATGCAGCGATCAAAAGGAATTGCACAAAGGGTAAATATTGTAACAGTACCAGGATGGTGGAATCCTTGTAATAGATATAGCCTCCATACGTTTTGATGGGTTCTTTACCGTAAGCTTTGATTTTTTCCAATTCGTTTTGAAGGAAAATCTTGTTGGTGTCTTTTTCTTCTCCGAAGTTCAGCGCATCTTCGATCGTGCCGCCATCGCTTACCAGGATCAGCGGGATAGTGGTATTGGACTCCAGCAATTTGATATGCAATGTAAAATCGCAGTTTTCAAAATCTTCGTTATCCGTATCATTGATGAGGTCTTGCGCAAGGCCAAAGTGATCCACTTTGTTGCGTTCTTCAATGGTCAGTTTGTTTGCGAGATAATTGGTATAAACCATAGAAATGACAACAATGAAAATACCTGCGAGAGCCAAATATATTTTCCAGCGTGATTTTCGGGTGTAAATATCCATTGTTTGAAAAATAAAATGATCGTGTGCCTGCTTTTCAAATGATTAACGCAAACCACTTATTCGTGTTGCTTTTAACTATTCCTGTGCTAAAACTACATGTTTTATTACAAATTGCAGTGTTCCGTCTAAATAATCGGGTTCGGTTGGAATCTTCTGTTGCGATAGTTATTATGAATATCTCTGATCTTGCAGAACTTTTCACGGGAAAAAAAGTTTGAAGTATCTTTGCACAATGAACCCGATGACAGTAAAAACAGACATACGGAAATTTTCAAAAGAAGAATTGATCACCATTTTCTCGGAAATGGGCGAGCAGCGGTTCCGTGCTGTCCAGGTGCATGAATGGCTTTGGCAAAAAGGAGCCGGATCGTTCGACGAAATGACAAACCTATCCAAAAAATTGCGCGAGCAGCTTTCCGCTTCGTTTTGTATCAACACCATATCGGAAGATAAAGTACAACACAGCCTGGACGGCACCATCAAGTCGAGGTACAAACTCCACGACGGTCATCTGATCGAATCGGTTTTGATTCCCGTGCCGGAAGAAAGGCGTTTTACGGTCTGCGTTTCCTCGCAGGTTGGTTGCAGCCTTTCCTGTACTTTTTGCGCTACCGGGCGGATGGGAAGGATACGAAACCTCGATGCCGGTGAAATCTTCGATCAGGTGGTGGCGGTCAATAAACAATCGCTGGAAAATTTCAATCATCCGCTGACCAACGTGGTTTATATGGGGATGGGCGAGCCGTTGTTGACTTACAAAAGCGTATTGAAAAGCATAGAACATCTGACTTCGCCGGAGGGCTTGAACATGTCTCCCAAACGGATCACAGTGAGCACAGCCGGCATTGCCAAAATGATCAGAAAACTGGCGGACGACGAAGTGAAGTTCAACCTGGCGCTTTCCCTCCATGCCGCCGATGATAAAAAGCGCGATGAGATCATGCCGATCAACGAGCAAAATAACCTGTCTGCCTTGATGGATGCTATCGCCTATTTTTATAATAAAACCCGCAACCGCATCAGCTACGAGTACATCGCATTTCAAAACTTCAACGACAGCCTCCAGGACGCCGAAAACCTGGCAAAGCTTTGCCGACGCTTTCCCGTAAAGGTCAATATCATCGAATACAACCCCATCGACGGCGCTCCATTTCTGAAATCTTCCGAAAACAACATCGACAATTTTGCAAAATACCTCCGCGACAAAGGGGTCATGGTTACCGTGAGGAGGAGCCGCGGGAAGGACATCGATGCGGCCTGCGGCCAGTTAGCCAATAAGGGTTGAATGCTTTCCGGTTGTACTTTTGCAATTCCCATCAAAACGCTTACTTTACCAATTGAGTAAATTTTTGCTAAATTACAAGTAGTTTAAAAAGCATATCAATGAGTATAGAAACAATAAAGATTTTAGATGCAATCAGGCAATTGCCCTTGAATGAAAAATTGTATATTATTGAGTTGATATTCAAGGATATACGAGAAGATGCAATCAATAAAGGAAAAGAAGGAGAAGAAAGAAAAAAGGCAGCAGAATTGTTGTTGAAAGATTATCAGGAAGATGAAGAACTAACGATCTTCACAACTTTAGATAAAGAAGATTTCCATGAAACGAATCCCTTTTCTATCAACTTACGCAGGCCGCTAAACAATCTTTAGTACACAAGTTTGGCAATTTTTTTCTCGCGCAAAATTATCACCCAACCACTACCTTATCTTTTTGATCCTTTCCAAATCGCGCTGGCTGTCGCGAGCTTTGATGGTTTCCCGTTTGTCATAAGATTTTTTGCCCTGTGACAGTTCGATCAAAACTTTTGCAAA
>CAZKDA010000026.1:22380-32810 GCA_964551455.1 uncultured Saprospiraceae bacterium | reverse complement strand
ACGCCTTCTCTCCGAACAATGACGGTGTCAACGACGTGTTCATGATCTTTGCCAATGACCATAGAGTAGAGAGAATCAACTCGTTCCAGATTTACGATCGTTGGGGTGAGTTGATATTCGAAGAATTTGATTTTCAACCAAACAACCCTATACATGGTTGGGATGGAAAATTTCAAGGAGAGTTAATGAATCCAGCTGTTTTTGCCTATTGGGCAGAAATTCAATTTGTCGATGGTATTACAATCATTTATAAAGGGGATGTGACTCTATTGCATTAGTTTTTTCATTTTCATGTTCAGTATTTTTTATACAATACTCGTTTTGAAAACGCTTAACTTACATGCAAAAAAAATTATTTTGAAAAACTTTAAATGAGTTCTAGAGCTTTAATCCCCCCCCACATCTCCCTCATCATCTGCACTTACAACCGTGCGAAGTTCATTGGCGATGCGCTGGAAAGCCTGTGTAATCAATCCTTGCCGCGGGAACGTTTTGAGGTGATCATTGTCAATAACAATTCAACTGACGGGACAGAGGAGGTTTGCTTGAATTTTATAAAAACGCATCTGGAACTGGATTGCAAATATGTAGTCGAAACCAGCCAGGGGCTTTCTTTTGCACGCAACAGAGGGCTGCGGGAATCAAAGTTCGAGATCATCACTTACATTGATGACGATGCATTTGCAAAACCCGATTTCCTGGAACAGATCGCCGATTATTTCAATGAAAATCCTCAGACCGCAGGAGTGGGCGGGAAGGTAATCCCGCGATATGAAACCGCAGAGCCGGCATGGATGAATAAATGGCTTTATGGTTTTGTAACAAAGGTGGATCACGGAGATAATATCAAAAAATTCAGTGGCAATCATTATCCTGCCGGTTGTAACATGACCTATCGCAAAGACTTATTGGAAAAGGCGGGCGGCTTCAACACCAAGCTGAAATGGCGGGCTGATGACAAGTTTATCTATTTTAAGATCAAAGAATTTTCTGACAAGATCATTTACCTCCCTACGGCAGTCGTCGAACACCAGATCGACGCCGACCGGACGACCGATGAAAATTTTTACCGCCTGAGCCGCAAGTTCGGCAGCGAAGAAAGTATCCGGGTGAAAGACATAGGAACGATGGCATTTTTGAAAAAGATCCTGGAATTTCTCTACAAGTTCGCAGGAAGTATCGCTCTGGGCATTTCCTTTTTTCTGAAAGGCCAGTTTGCAAAAGGAAAATACACCATCATTTACCGCTACCTGGCGCTCGTCGGTCTTTTGTCTGGAAAGTAATTTTTATAAAATCACCCTCTACCTCCTCTTATCCTTACCTTTAGACTTTGTAGGTTTCAACGGCTTTTGGGGAGTCGTTTGTGTATTCGTTGGAGCATCCGGCTGCTGCAAAGCCTTATAGGCTTCATAGCCAAAATACCCGAAAAATGAAAGCATGATGATCAGCGAAAATATGAGGGTTATCGTTTCCCCGATGCGGTAAGTTTTCGGGTCGAACTTAAACTCGATGGTGTACTCGCCGGCGGGTACTTTCATAGCCCGGAGCGCGTAATTTACGCGGATATGCTCCGCCGGGTTGCCATCGATATATGCCTGCCAACCTTTATTGGGGCCATACCAAATCTCTGAAAAAACAGCCAACTGCTCGGAAGTAGTATTACTTTGATACGTCAGATGATTGGGTTTGTAATCCGTCAAATTGATGGTTCCGTTCTTTTGAAGGTTCAATCCTGAAATATAATCGCTGAACTCATCATTCACCACGGCTTCTTCAGCGGGGTTAAAACCGTCCAGAGCATCGATTTCTTCGTTAGGGGTAGCAACGGTTTTGATTGTGCTGACAAACCAGGCGTTGCCCAGAGCGCCGGGATTCCGCTGCGCTTTTTCTTCGGGCATGATCACATATTTCATATTCAGCATATCCAGCACAGCCTGGTTGCCTTCGGAGATATGATGGTCGATGAGGTCTTGCGCCCGTTGCAGTTTTGCAGGATGGTAGCCCCCGATGGTTTTGTGAAAATAAGAAGCCTTCGACGAATTGAAGGCATTGCTCATGCCGCCGCTAATATCAAAAACGCGGTAATTGGGGTCTTTATCCTGCATGATATCTTCGTCAACCGGCCGGGGCGTGTAAATCGCTTCGTATTGCCTTTTGTTTACAAAACTATCTTCATTGAGATAGCGGCGGTCAACGTTCCATATATCGAAAATAGCAACCACCGCCAGGCCCGCAACCAAAATGGTTTGATTGATCTTTTCCTTCAAAAACGCAAATAGCAATCCAGCGCAAAGGGCAACTATTGCAAATGTCCGAAACCCATCCGACTGCATCAACGACTGACGATCCAGCTTCAATTTATCCACTTCGAGACCATAATTCTGAGCATAAAATTCATCGCTGTGCGTTGCATCGACATTGTAAGAAAAGTCGAAAAACGAAGGGCCGATCAGTGCAAAAAACAGTGCGATTCCGCCGGTTATCCCGAAAGAGATCATCAGGGCTTTTTTGATCTGCTCTTTGGTCACCTTTCCTTTTACAATATCCGAAACGGCTACGATACCAAGTATCGGAACCAAAAAAGACGTGATCGCCAATACCGAGTTAGGTGTTCTGAATTTGTTGAAAAGTGGAAAATAGTCGAAAAGTAATTTGTTGAAAAATTCAAAATGTTTTCCCATCGACAACAGCAGCGTCAGCAATACGCCCAAGCCCAGCCACCATTTCAACGAGCCTCTCACCAGGAACAAGCCGAGCACAAACAAAAAACACATCGCCGCTCCAAAATACGCCGGGCCGCTGGTACCGGGCAAGCTTCCCCAATATAACGGTAACCTGATGCTGTCGTTGATCCGGGCGCCTTGCCGGCGGAGGCTTTTTACACTTTCGGAATCCATGCCAACCGACTCTGAGGAACTACCTCCAACCACCCCCGGAATATAGGATGCGAACAGATCGAGGAAGCCGTTGCTCCAATTCATGGCATAGCCCCATTCCAGTCCTTCCGTGTTGCTGCTGGATCTCGGCTCCGATGCCTCGCTGACCAAAATCGGGTCGCCGCGCATGGTATCTTTGGCATATTCATAAGTCGTCCAGAGCTTTGAGGTGCTGGAACCAATGGCGATCATAGCTCCCACAACCAAAACCAATACGGCTTTTAAAAAGGAGGCCATTTCCTTGGCCTGGATATGGCGGATCAATTCGATGATGCCGTAAATAGCAAAAACCAAAAACAGGTAGTAGATCATCTGGACGTGGTTGGCGTATAGTTCAACCCCAAGGCCTGTTGCGAAAAGAATTCCTCCGAGCAGGTATTTTTTCCTGAAAGCGAGCAGCATTCCTGCGGTCGTCATTCCAAAAAAAGCGATCACCCGGACCTTGGTCATGTGCCCGGCTTCCATGAGGATCAGACTGTTGGTATTTAATCCGAAAACAACAGCGCCTATCATGCTCAGCCAGGGGTTTACACCCAACAAAACCATCAGCAGATAAAAGATCAGCATCGCCGAAAGGGAATATCCAATCGGCCTATCGATAAACAACTGGCCTGCTTTTTCAAAATAGTGCATCAAATTATTAGGCTGAGAAGAATCGATCTGGTAAGTAGGCATCCCGCCGAACATGGCATTCGTCCAAAGACTTCGTTCTCCCGTTTTTTCCTTAAAATCCCTGATCTCTTTCGACATTCCCAAATAGGAAACAATATCTCCCGCCTGTAATACTTTTCCCTGAAACTGTGGGATAAAATAAACGGAACAGATCACCAGGAAAGTAATGACAGCAATCAAATGAGGACGGATCTTTTGGAAAACAGTTGTGGTAGTCATCTTTGAAATTTCAGCAGCTAAAAATTAGATTCAGCAAAGTTAACTTTTTTATTAATTTTCAAAACTTGTGTAAAAAACGCTACTTTCAAAGGCTGATTTGTGGATTTGTTAATTTGCTGATTTGCTGAACCGAGAAGTTGCTGGTTACAAGTTACAAGTTGCTAGTTAACTTACGTGAACCGGATACCGGATACCATCAACCCATTAACCAAGCTCATAAAAATGAAACAAACAATACCGATCTTGCTCATCATTTTATTCGCAACTTGTCAAAACAATATTGAAAATATGGATTCCTCCAAACCGACGATCGACTGGCAGGGGCACCGGGGTGCACGGGGGCTGCTTCCTGAAAATACCATCCCCTCATTTCTGAAGGCGCTGGAATTTCCCGTGAAAACACTGGAACTGGATGTTGCAGTTTCAAAGGACAACCGGATCATCATTTCTCACGAACCCTGGTTTTCTCATTATATCTGTAGCAAACCCGACGGTAGTCCCGTCACTCCTTTCGAGGAAAAGGATTTTTTGATCCTGAACATGACCTACGATGAGATCAAAACTTTTGATTGCGGAAGTCGCGGAAATGAACGCTTCCCGGAGCAACAAAAGATGGAGGCGTTCAAACCTTCCTTGAAAGATATGATCGCTGCCGTTGATTCTTTTTGTAAAAAAAACAATCGCGAACTACCGTTTTTCAACATCGAAATCAAAAGTCAGCCGGAATATTACGACACACTGGTTCCCAACCCTGTTGATTTTGTAAAGCTGATGCTAAAAGAGATCAATGAAACCGGGATTCAGGGACGATGCAACTTGCAATCCTTCGACACAAACGTGCTCAATGAGATCCGCAGGCAAAATACAAGTATCCCGGTCGCCTTCCTTATCGAAACGCTGAACAGCTTCGAGGAGAATCTTAAACTGCTGGGATTTCAACCGGAGATTTACAGCCCTTACCATATTTTTGTCAATGAAGAACTGGTGGAGAAAGTCCATGCAAAAAACATGAAGCTGATCCCCTGGACGGTCAATGAAGTGGACAGAATGAAGGAGTTGATCGCTCTCGGAGTGGATGGTATCATCACGGATTACCCCAACCGTATTGTGGCAGCCGTTTCAGGATTAAAAAATTAAACGACAAATTCACTGCCCCAGGTCAGCCCTGATGATCTCAGGCGCTTTGTCCTGCTTTTTATCTTCCGGATAGGTATCGAGCGCATCATAGACGAGGCTCTGGATGCGGGTTCGGGTTCCTTCCCGGAAGAGCGTCTGGTTGTTCACATTCGGGTGAATGCGGTTGGACAGGAAAATATAGATCAGTTCGTTTTCAGGATCGACCCACACACAGGTTCCTGTAAAGCCGGTGTGGCCGAAGGTAACAGGTGAAGCTTTGGCAGAGCAACTCCGCGTTCCGGCAGTGGTATTCACATCAAAGCCCAGGCCCCGTGAAGTACCAGCCTGTTGGGCGATGAATTTTTTGATGGTTTCGGGTTTTAAATATTGTTTTCCGCCATAGTTCCCGCCGTTCAGCAACATCTGGAAAAGTATGGCCAAGTCTTCCGCATTTCCGAACAATCCGGCGCTGCCACCAATTCCTCCCAGTAAAGCAGCGGACTCGTCGTGTACAAAGCCACGCAACAATTGCTTGCGCCAGGTTTTGTCGTAAGCTGTGGGAACGATCTTCTCGGCGTTGAAATGTTCCAGCGGTTTGTAAGTGAGTTTTTCTAAATTCAAGGGATAATAAAAGTTCAATTTCAAATACTCGTCAATGGATAGATTAGCTTGGGATTCCACAATTTTCTGTACCAAATTGAAATTGACATCGCTGTACCTGAACCGCTTGTTGTTGTAAGGTGTCATTTGAAAGACCCGCTGCCAGATCGTATCCCTCCACCTGTAATCCATGTAGAAAGAATCGGCGATCTGCAGGTTGTAGGTAAGGTATGGTTCCTGACAAAAATATTTATTACAAAGGGTCGCCGAAGTATCCTTGTACATGATGTACGGCGCTATCGGCATATTAGCCTGCAAACCGGATTCATGGGTCATCAGTTGGTTGAGCGTAATATCTCTGATCCGGGATTTTTCGCCACAATCGAGGTAGTCGCCGATGGTTCCGTCGAGTCGGATTTTTTCCTGCTCGTACAATTTCATAGTGGCCAAAGTAGTGGAAGCGATCTTGGTGATAGATGCCAGGTCGTACAGATCGTCGTTTGCGACTGGTTGGTTAATATCATCGTAAGCGTGTGTTCCGAAAGATTTGGAATAAATGATCTTGCCTGCTTTGGCCACCATGATCTGACAGCCGGGGGTAGCTCCCGTGCCAATGGCGCTTCGGGCAATGGCATCAATCCCAACCAGTTTATAGGCAGCGATGCCTACTTCTTCGGGGATAGTGTATTTAAACCGAATGACGGGCGTATTGGAAATGCTGCGACCGTAAGGCAAGCGATCAGAGACTGCCAGAGGCAGCCTTCCTTTTGCCTGCAAAGCGCCGAAAAGCAATTGCGCTGCCAGGGATTCTGTGATCTCGTTTTTTTCATAAGACTGCACCATAGCGATCTTGTCACCGAAGTGCCGGAAATTCACGGGATTTCCAAAGTTAACCAGCGCCACCTCGGCGCTCGAAGCCAGTTGGTTGATCGATTGGATAAATCCGGAATCCCGCTTAGCTAGCAGGTTGATATTATCCAAAACGATCACAAGCTTCGAATGCCCGTACTTATCAATGTTGAGCGGCTTTAATGCGCCTTGCTGATCGGGTTTGTAAGCCGAACCCAGGAATTTGGCGTATTTGGAAAAGTATTCATTAAAAGTATTCAAAGAAGACTTCCCGATATTGACAACCCGAAAGTCGCGCTTGTATGTTTCTGTAAAAGGCAGCAGGTTTTTCGGATTTTGCAAAAGCGTCAAAGCGGATTCGTATAGATTGCGCACCAGGAACTCATCGTTTGCATTATCCACAGCAGCGAGAGCAGCCTGTTCGTCGATCAGGTATCTGCTTGTATCCAGGCCGATCCATTCTTTTGCCAGTAGTATTTTCCTGACTTTGTTGTTCAATTCCAATTTCGATAGCAACCCGGCATCTACAAACTTTTTGATATGGTTGTGGCGAAACTGAACGCTATCCCGCACCACGAAAATATCGACCCCGGCATGGAGCAATTTTTCAAAAGGCGTCGTTTTCGACCATTCGGCGATCATCAGCCCGTCGAAATCGATGTTGCGTTTCAGGTACCAATGTAAAAACCGTCTGTGCAATAAATGTAAGGTATCGATCCCAAAAATTGCCGGATCGACATAAATTCCCGATAGACCGTTTTTGATAAGATCGTTGTAACATAAAAGCAGATCATCCACAACACAGGCCGTGTCGTTTTCAATGTTATAATAAGAATTAAAATTTCCTGCGATGGATATTATACGCTCAGATTTCAGATTTTCCAATGTCTTGTTAGAATGGTCGAACAAAATGGATGGTTCGTTGACAAAAGACTGAAAATCGAACTCTCCTTTCGATGGATCATAAGCATTAAGCCTTGGCGAAAAAGACAGGTTGATACCAAGCTGTTTATATTGTGAAAGCAGCCTGGAAGAAAGCTCCGCTAACAATTCATCAGAAGGATTGGCGCCAATGGTAACAGGCTTCGGAAATGCAGTAACCCCGGCAAACTGGTTGTTCATTGAAACCAGCTCCGTCGTTGCATTGAACAAGGGCAACCTCGAAGTTTGCTGCAACGTATTGACCCAATCCATGTAAGAAAAAAGATCAAAACCGTTCAGCATGACACCCCCCAGATAATTATTTTTGGCATAATACAAAAGGGAATCCTCCACGTTGTGGTCGTGTATGCCAGGTTTATAAAGCAGGAGCTGACCAATTTTTTCATCGACAGACATTTCGAGCAGCATAGAATCCACCCAACCGGATTGCGGTTTCAGAAAAGAAGCATTGAGTTGCAGTGGTTCGTCAGGCTGACGGTTGCATGAGAAGATCAGGAATAGAATCAATGCCTGCCAGAGCAATAATCTAGGCATAAAGTTTTGGTTTTAACAACTGAAATTCGTTCTTCCGGGAGGTCCCGTTTCCTACTTGTTTAAGTGACTGAAATCGGAAATTTGTTTAATCTTATCTGAGGGTAATATAGCCCGCAAGTTAAATCATCCTGCGATCAGTATCAACTATTTACGCACCCTTTAACCATTTTCAATGAAATAAAAACGTTAGGAATCAATATTTTATGATGTATAAAATTTATGCTATAAAACTAAAGCATATAATACCGAATCGACATACCGGCCTTGTTTGATGTAACACTTTTTCAGGTAACCTTCTTTTTCAAACCCCACTTTTTCCAACACGCGCATCGAAGCATGGTTGTGGCTGAACACCAAAGCCTCGATACGGCTCAGTTCTCTGTGCTCAAAGCAATATTCGCAGAATATTTTCAGCGCCTCGGTCATGATCCCTTTGTTCCAGTATGGTTTCCCGAGCCAGTAGCCGATCTCATCTTTGTGCGAATCAGCACCGTAAGTCTGATGCAAACCAAGCCCGCCGATCAGCCCTTCTTCTTTGCTGCAAAGCGCCCAATTGTTTGTGATACCTTGTATGGTTTCCAGTTCGGTTGTTTTTTTGATCCAGTTGCGGGCATGTTTTTCCGTGTAGGGAAAAGGGATTTTAAAAGTATTGTTATAAATGTCGGGATCGTTGAGCAGGCGCACCAGATCATTCGTAAAAACAGACGATATCGGAACAAGCGATAAGGTATCGTTCAATTTGATTTTCATCGTTGATTGCAAAATGCGTTCGTTGTTTGGAAATGTAATAAAGCATTGATAAAACCGTAACCCAGAAAGAAAAATTGCAAAAAAATGTGAAGAACTATATTCAGCTTGCAGCAGTGGCCTTCATAAAATTCATGTTACGGCATCGTGGCTTATTGGTTTAAAAAAAGAAAGGATTTTCCGAAACGTAGCGGGGGTGCAGAAAGTGAGTTTTTGGACAACTAAAAACGCTCTCAAGTATAGATTAAATATTGACAGAGGATGTTCTCCCGGAAAAATAAAAAATCACAAAGTTTGTACTTTAATAAAAGGAGTAGCGGTGATTTGTTATTTTTGCCTTGCAAATTTTTTTTTCAACAAAACCGGATCATTGTTGTTTGTTGTAAAACCTGTTTCGGAAGTTATTTTATTCACCAAAAGCAGTACACAAATTTATCACGATGAAAGTACTTGATTGTGCACGGGTCGTTATTTACAGGATCAACCAGAAAGGTTTGGAAATTTTCCTGGTGAATACCCAAAAAGAAGGTGACGAAGCCTGGGGAATTCCCGAAGGTAACCTAAACCTTGCATTTCAAACCGCTACCGGTTTTTCCCAGGAAGAACGCTTCATCGAACTCGACCCCGTAATCGATGGTGAATCCCTCCACAAAGCTCTGGCCGTAGAATGCGACTGGCACGAAATCCCTTCCATCAGGGCGATGATCAAAGAGGATGTGCGCATCGTGAAAACACAAATCAAACTGCATTTTCCGGAACTGGAGCAAGGCACTTTCTTCGCTATAAAAGAAGCTTTTAAAAAGGTGCTCCCCCACGAATATGCCATGCTCAAGGAATTGAAAGATGTGCTTACCGACCGCAACCAGTCGAAATATATCTGACCTTATTTTTCCTTCATCAACAGCTTTTCAAATTGTTTTTTTCCTCCATCCGCAGGTACAGCGTTGATTGCCTCGTTGAAAAATTCAAATTCATTGCTCTTACAAAAAGCAATGAAATCCTTGATGCTGAGCTGAGCCTGGAATGTCAATTGTTCGAGTCTTCGGAATTCATCAGATTCCGCGTCGGATAACCGGAACAGTTTTGGAATTTGTTTTTCAAAAAAAAGATACAATTCTGCCTGTTGCTGAACCGCCTCCTGCAACTTACTCCAATCTGGTGTTTTTAAATTTTCAATAGCTGCTGAATAAAATTCCGGCACCTTTCCCAGGTTACTTTCCAGAATGTCCAGGTGATTTGTAGCAGATGCGTCGCCGAGCGGCAAAAAATATTTGCGAAGATCGTAGAATGTGGGATCGGTTTCGTGGATTTTCAGGGTTTCCAGATCGTGGATAAAACCGGTCAGCAATGGTTTGATCTTTTGATACTCAAACTGCAACGGAACGCTAAGCCTTGTCGTGTCAAAACTTTCCAGTGTATCGAGGTATTTTTTGCAAAACCTTAATGTAGCATCGTGATTTGTGCGGCTGGGGATGGAAAGCAGGGTAGGGGAGTCCGTAAAGCCGGGTTTTGCTTCCATCAGCGGTAAATGCTCCGCTCGTGCATGGTGAAATGATTTTAAAAACGATTTGAAACCCTCATCCTGCGAAGATGGTACACATGAAATTAATACCAGCAAAAATCCAAATACGCCTTGTTTTACCATGCCCGGGATTTCGGTGGTTTTGTAAGTTAAACAAACGAACATACTGCTTTTTGACACGAAGTGACACAAATTACACGAATTAATAACTGTAAAAACTTTCCTATAATTTGTGAAATTTGCGAAAATCTGTGTCGAAAATAGAACCACAAACTCGTATTTTTTAATTAAGA
>CAZKDA010000026.1:0-22280 GCA_964551455.1 uncultured Saprospiraceae bacterium | reverse complement strand
TTTGCGAAAATCTGTGTCGAAAATAGAACCACAAACTCGTATTTTTTAATTAAGAACTCATTCCTTACTTTTGCCGGAGCATAAACCCTGCCGCATGACCATAGAAGAAAAATCCGTTATCCAAACCCAATTTCAATTTGAAAACCAGACCGGTTTTTACAAAGGTAAAGTTCGCGATGTTTACACCATTGGCGACAAGCTGGTTATGGTGGCTTCCGACAGGATCTCGGCCTTTGATCACGTTTTGCCACGCCCCATCCCTTTCAAAGGCCAGGCGCTCAACCAGATCGCGGCTTATTTTCTGAAAGCCACTGCCGATATTGTTCCCAACTGGCTACAGGCCACGCCCGATCCCAATGTCGCCGTCGGACTTCGATGTGAACCTTTCAGGATCGAGATGGTCATTCGCGGTTACCTCACAGGACACGCCTGGCGGACTTACAATTCCGGTAAACGGGTGTTGTGCGGGGTTGCACTCCCCGAAGGTATGCACGAAAACGATCCATTCCCGGAGCCGATCATCACGCCGGCTACCAAAGCCGATGAAGGCCACGATGAAGACATCTCCCGGAAAGAAATTTTAGATCGTGGCATCGTCAGCGCAGAAGATTACAATCTACTGGAAAAATACACCAAGGCGCTTTTTAAGCGTGGAACTGAGATGGCTGCCGCCCGCGGGCTGATTCTCGTGGACACCAAATATGAATTTGGAAAAAAAGACGGCAAAGTTTACCTGATCGATGAGGTACACACACCCGACAGCTCCAGGTATTTTTACGCAGAGGGCTATGAAGCGCGGCAAAAAAGAGGCGAACGTCAAAAGCAGCTTTCAAAAGAATTTGTGCGGGAATGGCTGATGGCCAATGGTTTTCAGGGACTTGAAGGGCAGCGCATGCCCGAAATGCCGGATGAGTTTGTGGAAGAAATATCTTCCCGCTACATTGAATTGTATGAAACTATAACCGGCCAGAAATTTCAAAGGGCCAATACGGAAAACATCCTCCAAAGGATAGAGAACAATATCCGAAACTATCTGAAACAGGTTTCTGTGCCAGGCTGATTTCCGGTTATCTTGAATTGTTGCGAACCTTCAGATCGACATAATCGCTCAGGTATTCAAAACCTTTTCCCAAATGCCCGTTGATGGCGATGGTAGCTCCGCGAATGATCTCGCTGTTTTCGATATCCATCAATTCTCCCACCACATGCTCGATAAATTGTTCCCCGAAAGCCCTTGAAGCGTCGCGCGGCATTTCGTTGGGCAGATTGTCGATGGCCATGATGTCGATGGTGTTATCTTTAAAAGGTTCTGTTTCCATTTCCGAAAAAGGATCATAACCATATACCGGCTCGGCGATAGTGGATGGACGTAGGGTGGAAGGAATGGAACTTTGCGGAGCGATGTCGCAGGTGACATCGGCGATCACCTTGATGGCAAAATCGGCTCGTTTCATATCTGTTTTGCTAAAAAAAGCCGGAGCGCGGTTGTCCCAGAAAATGCCGTTGATCATGATGTCGCTGGTTTTGAAATAGGGTTCAAAAACGCTTTTGAACAATTGCGGCTGTGTGTAAAAAGTATTTTTATCAAAAGGACTTCCGTCGATTCTGGCGACATAATGTTCACAATCCAATTGTGTGAAAACAGGTTTGTTGAAACTTTTGGTTAGGAAATCAGCGGGATCGACTTTTTTGATATCCATGTCTTCCAGTACGAGGGCAGCGCCATTTCCCACTCTTCCTTTTCCTGTCAGCACGATTTTAACCGGAGGGAATTTCAGCTTTTTATAAATTTCTTTGGCTTCCGCGTAATCGTGGCAATCTTTCATCCGCTTGAGGCTGTAAGCGCCGGTGCGCATGGCGTAAGTCCATAAGGCATTATGAGCGCCTACCATCCCGGCGAATTTTCCAAAAGCGATCACCCGCTGGCCACGGTTATCTTTGAGCATTTCGTAATCGACAAGCCGGATCTCCTTTTTCAGGATCTCCTGCAACAGTTTGCGGTTGTGCGCCTGCTTTTTTATGGTGTGCGAAAAGAAAAAATAGATCTTGCGGGGCATCAACTGAGCGACTGGAACCTCCTTGACGCCGAGCAATACGTCGCAATTGGATATATCATCCTGAACGGTAATACCCGCTCTGCGGTAATCTTCATCGGAAAAACATCGATCCGGGGAAGATTGCACGACGATATGGAGGGGCAATTTCCGGTTTAGCAAAGCACATTGATCGGGAGTCAGTGGAGTTCTTGAGTCAGTAGGGATTTTTCCTTCTCTGATGATGGCTATCTTCATTAATATCTGTTTTCAAACGGAGGGCAAAAATAATGCAAAGTTTAATAAAAGAACGATTGCTGGTTATTTTAGTTTTTGGAGTTGTAACAGTTGATAGAACGCAGATTTTTCGGGAAATAAAAAAAGCCCGCTGATCTCGCAGATTCTCGCAGAAACGGTATAAATTTTTTATGTTCTGCGTAAATCAAAGAGATCAGCGGGCTACCCTCCCGCAAAATGCGGTTATATCCTTGTCACCTTGATCTTTTCATAGTAGCTAAAATTCCCGACTTCGATTTTGATGAAATAAATGCCTGCGCTCCAGCGGGAAACGTCCACTTCATGATGAGGTTCGGGAGAAGAAATATCAGTCATCAGTTGTCCCAGGGCGTTGTAAATCAGAATCCTGTGGAAAGGTTCAGCGCCGTGGTATCGGATATTCAGCACATCGTCGGTCGGATTCGGGAAAATTTCGAGATCGGTAGCTTTTGTAACGGAGTAAATATTGGTTGGAAGATCGACGATCTCTGTCGGGGTATAGAGCGGAACCGGCGCTTCGCTGGCGCTGATAGCTTTCACTTTTTTGATCCTGACCTGCATTTCCGATTTGCCGAGAATGTCGTCGATGATCCCAATGAAATAACCGATGGTGCCTTGTCCACCAACATTCACCTGGTTGTTTCGCGTAAGCGCCACCTCGATGATGCCCTCGGAAGCGAACTTTTTGTTCAGCGTGATGAGGTTTTCGCCATTGGTGCCGAGCCAGCTTGATCCCAATTCGATATGAACCTCGTCTTCATTCATTAAAGTCGGATCGAATTCGATGGTAAAGGCCAGCCCGTAAATCGCTTCAACGGGAATGTCAACCGTACCCAACACGATCGGCGCTTCAAAGGGCTGGTTCAGTTCGATCTCATCGGTCTCCGGAAGATCGACGAAAAGTGGTGGATCGTCGGGGGTACCTTCCAGCGGGATAAAGATCGGCGTCGGGCCGTGAGTGAGGCCATAGTTTTCAAGGATGGCAACGCGGTCGTCGATATTTACTTCGCCATCGCCATTGCAATCGGCGTGTTTATAATTGGCTTCGTTTAAAAATTCATCCTCCCAGTCTTCGCCGAACATGGCAAACCAGTCGTTGCTGATCACATCCCTTTCCGGGCCATTCTCACCAAATGCGATCCCAACATTCAGCAGGTCGAAATGATTGGCGGTGTTGTCGTAATTGGCATCTCCCGGCCAGACATCGGTCAGTCCATCGTCAACATTAAAGCACACGTTGTCGATCTGAAACTCGATACCGCCGGTGAAAATCGTTTCGATATTTCCTTCAAAAGTGGCAATGCCCTCATCGGGGTTGTTTTCATCGACATCAAAATGAACAGTTACGGATGGCGTCAAAGCAAACGAATAGTCGTTTTCAGGTAAAACATAAGTAATCAGCAACTGGCCGTTTGCAGAAATCGCAAAGGGGTATCCGCAATTATGGTAGTTAAAAACCACGAGGCTCGGGTTTTCATCCAATTCCGTAAAATCAAAGTTCAGTCCGTTGAACATAAACATCCGGATGCCGGAAGCGGTCTCGAACGGCGAACATATATCCTGGTTGGTTGCAAAAAGATAATCGTAATTGAGGTTCCCCAGCGGATCGATAACGCCTTCGATGGTAACATGAACGCCATCTTCGATCAGCAGCAGATCGCCAACTGTGCTGTTTGGTCCGCCGTAGTTGACGCCGTTGTAAAGGCTCTCAAACTCAATACAGGTATTGGCTTCCCCTTCGCAAACCGGCGCTTCCAGCGAGGTATCATTCCAGCAGTCTTCAAAAACCAGGTCCACGACGATAAATTCCATCTCCTGGCCATTTGCTTCAAAAGGCCCCAAAGTAATGGGCAAGCCGCCATATTCAAATGTGCCGTAATTATTGCCGTTTCCAAAAACCTCGAACCCTTCGTTGCTCACATCCTCATATTCAAAATTAAGGACGACGAAGAATTCTCCGTTTTCGCATTCCGTAGCTTCAGCGATCAATTCTCCGATAATACAACCATTGTCGTAACAATCCGGGATTTCAAGTTCCCAGTTATCACCGCAATCGACATATTCCACATCAAAAATTGCAAAAGGAATAACACTCCCGCCGGCACAATCCACCTGATCGTCGGGAATTTGAATAAGATAGCTAGGTTGTCCGTATTCGAAAGTCGCAAACAAATCGCCGCAAAGAAATACATTAAAATGGTCGCTCACTCCGGAATATTCAAATGTAAATTCCGCAAAGAGATCATCTCCATCACAAAACAACTCTGCTGCCAGATCCCAGATGTTGCATTCTTCATCGCAATCGAGGGCTTCAAATTCAGCGACAGCGCAACAGTTGGGCATGTCGTTGATGCAGACCGTGAGGTGATCGAAATCATTGCCGCTAGGCTCGAAATTCTGGACGACCACTGGTAGTTCGTTGAGCGGGAAGTAACCGATGAGTTCATTATTAGCATCGAAGACCTCGAAGAAGTTATTTCCGGGATTTTGATACTGAAAATTGATTGCAATGCTGTAGGTCCCGTTGTCATTACATTCCAGGGGATCGACGACGAGTTCTGTGATATCGCAGTCGTCATCCCCGCAATTGGGCGCTTCAAAGGCGACCGCATCGTTACAGCTTTCATCCAGGTAGTCAAAGACGACGAATTCGAGGGTTTGGCCATCACCTTCAAAAGGCCCGAGGGTGATGAACAAGTCATTGAAAGCGAAGGTTCCGTAGTTGTTTCCGTTGCCGGAGACGGTAAAAGAATCGGACGTATTTTGGTGATTGAAAGTCAGATCAAGGAGGAAGAAATCGCCGTCGCACTCGTGCGCTTCGACGACGAGATCCCAGATGTTGCATTCTTCATCGCAATCGAGGGCTTCAAATTCAGCGACAGCGCAACAGTTGGGCATGTCGTTGATGCAGACCGTGAGGTGATCGAAATCATTGCCGCTAGGCTCGAAATTCTGGATGACCACGGGTAGTTCGTTGAGCGGGAAGTAACCGATGGATTCATTATTAGCATCGAAAACCTCAAAGAAATCGTTTCCGGGATTTTGGTATTGGAAGTTGATAGCGATGCTGTAGGTACCATTGTCGTTGCATTCCAGGGGATCGACTACGAGTTCTGTGATCTGGCAATCGTCGTTGCAGGAAACCGGATCGAGTACTACAAAATCGGAACAATTGGGATATCCAATGTCGGTGACCACAAATTCATAGATCGTTACCCCGTCTCCCTCCAAAGGCCCGACAGTTATGGGAAGTTCGTTGTAATTGAAGGTGCCGTAATCATTTCCATTGCCGCCGACCGTAAACAGGTCGGCAGGATCGCCGGCGACATCAAAATCAATTTCCACGAAAAAAGTTCCGTTGTCCTGACAAGGCTGGGGAGAAGCCGTCATGTTGAAAATTTCACAGGCAATGGTTGGTGAATGAAGAAGTGTTGATGCAGCCGTGTGGGTGTGGGCTATGACATAATAAGTTGACAAGCAGAGGGTTGCAAAAACAATTATAACATTTTTCATTGAAGTTGTATTCATGGCGACTTACGTTTTCTCGTTTAGAAACTTTCCGATGATACAAATTTGATCAATTACCAATCAACCTGAAAACACAAATCTGTTTGTTTTTTGGATTTTTTGTAACTAAATTTAATTTACTATTTTTTATAAATAATTGTTTTTCAATTAATTAATACTTTTGTTTATTATTAAAAATTTGAAAAAAAATAGTGTATCGCAATAACCTGATCCAAATTTTAATGACTTTAAATCGAAAAGAAATGACGCGGTTTGTCGAATTTTCGCACTCGCCTTATTTCAATAAGCATGCAGATGTGGTAAAACTGATCGATCATCTCAATCAAACTTACCCGACCTTCAATCCCCAAAATTGCGACAGGAAAGTGATCTTTCAGGCCTTGTTCCCACAAGTGCCACACAACCAAAATCATCTGGCATTATTGTTTACCTATTCGATCAGGTTGATAGACAAGTTTCTTATTCACGAACAATTTAAAGAAAATACTTCTTTTCATAAAATTTTGTTACTCAGGAATTTGCGAAACAGAAAACTATATCGCCATTATGAAAAAACGATGCAGTCTTTGGAAAGTGAACTGGAAGACAGTCCGTATAAGAATCGCGACTATTATAATTTGCATTTTTTGATGGCAGCCGAAGCGGATACGTATTTTACACAGCGTTCGAAACATGAAAAAGACAACAGTATTCAACTCAAACAAAATGATCTCGACAATTATTACCTCGCTGAAAAGCTCAGGGATGCCTGTGAGATGAAAGTCCGCAGCAAGATACTGGAAATAGATTATTCCACGGGATTGCTGGAGCCGGTGATCGAAGAAGTTGAAAAAAAGCTGGATTATTACGAGACCATTCCATCCATCAGCGTCTATTTCCACATTTACAAAATGATCGTGAATGAAGGCCATGCTTACTATTTCGAAGCGCTTCCCATTGTAAAAAAATTCGGTTCCTTTTTTCCGAAAGCTGAACTTCAGAACATTTACAACTACCTGCAAAACTATTGCATCGAGCAGATCAACAAAGGTGAGAGCCGCTTTTTACAAGAAATGTTCGATCTGTTCAAAACGCAACTTGGACAGGAACTGCTGATGGACGATGACGGCTTTCTCGATCAGTGGCACTACAAAAATATCGTCACTACGGCTATCCGCCTGAACGAAATGGAATGGGCGGAACGGTTTATCGTGGATTTCAAAAAGCGACTTCACCCGGATGTGGCTGAGAATGCATATACTTACAACCTTGCGGCATATTTTTACAGCGCCCGGCAACTCGACAAAGTGCTGAGCCTACTGGTAAAAGTGGAATATACCGACATCCAATACAACCTCGGCGCTAAATCGCTGTTGTTGCGAACTTATTACGACCTTGAGGAAAACGAGGCGCTCCTTTCGCTTAGCCGCTCATTCAAACAATACCTGAGCCGCAACCGCCTTATACCCGAAATGCGCCGCAAGGGCATGTCCAATCTGTTCCATTTTACCAACCGCGCCAGCTCACTAAGGGCAAATTTTGGGTTTGAACCAAAATCGAAAAGCCAAAAAGAACTGAATAAACTGATCGGCGAAATTCACGCTACCGAACCCATCATCAACAAAGACTGGCTCGATCACAAGATCGATGATTTGAAAAAGTCGATCTTGTGAGAAGGGGTTTGAGATGCTAATTTTGTTAATTTGCGGATTTGTTGATTTTGGTATTTTGGTATTTGGTATTTTGGTATTGTGGTGTTATGGTGTTATGGTATTGTGGTATTGTGGTGTTGTGGTATTGTGGTGTTGTGGTGTTGCGAAAAGCAATTCAACTCAATAACTTAATCAACCCCGACTTGTCGCCAGGCCCAATCAACCAATAACTCAACTTCATCTGACTTCCAAAACGGCTGAAAACCATTGGAATATCAACCGCCTTTAACTTTGATTTAATACCTTTGAACACCAACAATCCGGGCTTACGTTGCGTTTAAATCATATCTTTATTTTATTTAATCATTTAATTTTTTGAACTATGAAAATCCGATTGTTATCTATATTGGCGCTTTGTTTCTTACTCGTTTCAACCTGCAAAAAGGAGGATCCCATACCTGGCGAAGCTACTTTGCACTACGATGGTGAAAACCTTACTGGTCCGTTTCTCGCAGCAGGTTATCATGAGTTGGCGGTATATTTTCCAAAAAGTACCATGTGGGATCATGCCAACTGGAAGCTCACTGAAGTTACCTGGTATATGGGTGGATTTGCGGATTCGCTCGTGGTCAAGATCTACGATCAGGGGGCAACCGGCGCTCCGGGCGCCGTGCTTTACGAAGCAGATGTCACCGGAACGACGATCCTCAACCGATGGCAGGAACACCTTTTGCCTACGCCATTGACGCTGACCGGTGATGGCATCTGGGTGAGCGTCGGCGCCAGGCATGATATCGGCAAACAATCCATCGGCTGCGATGCCGGACCTAACAAAAGCAACGGTGATTGGCATTTCCAGGAGGCGGATAACGAATGGAAAACTTACGTGCAACGTACCGCCGAAAGTGTCAACTGGAATATCCGGGCTATCGTGAAAGAATAGTTTGTTTTCCCGGAGCATTAAAAAAAACCTGTCAATGAATGAGTTGACAGGTTTTTTTTGTTGAACGGAAGGTTCCTACATCCTCGAACTCCACTCCGCCAGTTTCGCTTCTATGACGGGTTTCATTTCTGTGTAATAATTGTCCGTATCAGAAGCCTGGTCGAGTTCCATACATTTGGTCACGCTTTTCACCGCGCTTTTGTAGTCGCCATTGGCGGCTTCGGCCTGTGCGCGGATAAACCAGTTCCAGCCGTGGTTGAAAAGCTCGGTGGAAGCTTTTGCCCACTTCAGGGCGGTTTCCGGCCTTTGGTTGATACCCAACAGGAAGTCGGCGCCTTCGGCGTAATAAGACCAGTGCCTTTCTTTTTGATTGTTGTCCGCTACGGCAGTTTCGAGGTTCGAGATCGCTTTATCCAGGTAATTTACTTTAAACCGGATGAACAGGCGGATGTGATCCCATGCAAAGCGGATATACCCGGCGTCCATTGCCTGATCGATGATATCGTACGTGAGCCGTTCTTCGCTGGTTCTGTTCAATCGCGGCGTAATATTTACCCGCAAGGCATCTTTGGTGGCGTCGTAGCTGTATGCCCCCCACTGATCGGCTACTTTGTTGAAAATGATTGTCCAGTCGCTATCGGAGCGGGGAATGATAAAAAAGGAATATTTTCCAGCCGGAAGCAGTTGGCCTTCGATGAAAATATCGGTGCTGAACTCCATAGTGGTCGCTTCATTAGCGCCGGCGCGCCAAACCTTGTCATAAGGTTCCAGAACACCCCATATCTGGCGGCCACTGACAGCGGGGCTTCCATAATTGATGGTGATCTTCGTTAGTCCGACGGTATAGGAAACGCTGGCTTTCGGGCTTTTCCGGGGCAGTTCGAGCTGGCTGTATGCCGTCAGCAAATATGCTGTGCAGGCAAACAGGGTCAGCATCAGTTTTAAGGGAAGGGAAGATTTCATAATTGAAAAAGTTTTGGTGTTTAAAATTTCCTGAAACTACGAATATACCACGAACGCCCAAAAAAAGTGAATTTGGCAGTTTGGTTTTATTGTGAAAAAGTATTTAAGGGGAATGAATGAATACCCTATCATCCCCACAACACGCCATTGGCGTGGCGCTTTCCCCTTATCTCCGCAATTGAAAATGCGGTAATCGTTTTGACTTCAGATGAAAAGAGAGGCGGACGAAGGTATCATGCAGGCTATTCTCCTTTCAATTGTTCGAGCGTGTGAAAGAGTTCGCCTTCGGAGATGAGGCAGCCGTTCTCCATCATTTCGAAAAGCTCCATATCCCTTTGTCCGGAGAATTGCTTTTCGGCCTGGTAGATTTTGAGCTTGGCGGAAGAGTTTTTGAGTTGTTGGAGCATGGTCTGGGGGTCGGCAGGTTTTGTAAAATCGATGTCAGACTCCCCCTCGATCATCAGCCCCATCATGATGATCTTGTCTTCCATACAATGGAAAAGTTTAATATCGTTGGGCGTTTTAAACTCCAGGTGCTCGATCTTTTTCAGCGTTTTTTCAAAAACTATATCGCTAAATGAATCGATCAGTTCGCCGGCTTTTTTCGGCTCATTCTTTTTCATCCTGAGCCATTCGTTGGCAGTGATGGTATTTACAGCGAGAAACTTGATGAAATCCTGTTCGAGATGTTCCAATTCCTTATCGGTGAGCCGTCTGTATTTCATTGTTATAAAAAAATTGTGGTAATTAGGTCGTCCAAGTTACTGTATTTACGATTGGGTTACAAAAAAATGGAAAAGAACTTTCTTTGGAGAAGGAATGATGATTTGGTAATATGGTAATTTGCTAATTTGCTAATTTGTTAATGTGTTGATCCTGCCTGACTGCGTTTGGCAGGCAGGTTGCCAATTTGTTAATTTGATTTTTTGGTATCCGGTATCCGGTGCTGGTGTCCGGTTCACCGTTCACCGTTTCCAACTCCTCAACTTTCCAACTTTCCGACTTCGCAACTTCACAACTTCCCGACTCCACAAAAACAGGGCAGAAATTTTTAAACCCGGCGGGCACGAAAACCATGAACCTTTTTTGTAAAATTGCCAGACTTTTATAAAAACACCTTAAAAATGCAATTAGAAATACTTACCCTTTTCGCACTACCGGATTTTGGCGTAGCCGAAATTTGGATCAGCTTACTTACGCTGGTTTTCCTGGAGATTGTTTTAGGCATCGACAACATCATTTTTATATCGATCACTTCGGGCAAGCTGCCGGAAAACCAACAAACCAAAGCCACCAACATCGGCTTGATCCTCGCTATGCTGATGCGCATCCTTTTGCTTTTCGGCATATCCTGGCTGGTGGCTATGAAGGCTCCCTGGTTTGAGATCGACGCCTTCGGTATTCATGGCGGATTTTCGGGGCAAAGCCTGATCCTGATCGCCGGCGGGATATTTTTGTTGTACAAAAGCGTTACGGAGATCCACCACAAGCTGGAAGGCAGCGAGAATGTCGCCGGCATCAATGCTAAAAAGCAAAATTCATCTTTTCAAAATGCCATCATCGAGATCACCATTATCAATATCGTTTTCAGTTTCGACTCTATCCTGACCGCAGTGGGAATGACCAGTGGGTTGAAGGGCGCCAACGGCCCGCAGGGAGAACTGGTTTTGATGATCATTGCCGTGGTATCGTCGGTAGTCATCATGATGTTTTTTGCCGTTCCGGTCAGCCGGTTTGTAAACAAGCATCCTACAATTCAGATACTGGGATTGTCATTTTTACTGCTCATCGGATTTATGTTGATCGCCGAAGGCGCTCACCTGGCGGATCTCGTCGTTGGCGGGGCGGAGATCGGTGCTGTGCCCAAAGGATACCTGTATTTTGCTATTGCATTTTCGTTGCTGGTAGAATTTTTAAATCTCCGTTTGCGGAAAAAACATACGCCCGTGCAGTTGCATAGTATTAAAAAAGGTGTTCCCGGGCATGAAGAATCGTAGGAAAGAATATTTGAAATATTACATTGGGTTTTCAAACTTTAGGGATTTATACATTGAAGTAAAAGTGATTTGCCAGCGAAATTATTAACTTGCGGCCTGAGCTTAAAAAGCTGTCGCCCCTTTGTTCAATGTTAAAAAAAGACCAGCAATTGTCATACGCCGTTTACATCAAAATTGTCGTGTTTTTGGCAATTGGGTTTACCTTTCCGGGTTGCCAGTCCAAAGTTATCCAAAGCCAGGAAACCTTCATCCAACTCGAAGGCCAAACGATGGGCACGACCTACCACGTGGCTTATTCGGATAGCTTAAAACGGGATTTCCAAAATGAAATTGACCAATTGCTGGTAGCAGTAAACCTCGACGTTTCCACCTACATCGATACCTCCTATATCTCAAAATTCAATCACGCCGAAGATGAAATACTTTATCTGAATATTCGCGATAAAAGAGCAGTTCCCGATCCGATTCATTTCCGGAAGAATTTTGAAACAGCTTACGAAATATTTTTAAAAAGCAATGGTTTTTTCGACCCCACGATCATGCCTCTGGTCAATTACTGGGGCTTTGGTTACACGGAGAAAAAAGCCATTGAGGAAGTCGATAGCATCAGGGTCGATTCTTTGCTGCGGTTTGTGGGCATGGACAAAATAACCAAACGAAGTGCGAAAGACGGCTCCGTTTATCTCGTCAAAGCCACTCCGGGCATCCAGCTCGATTTCAGTGCGCTGGCAAAGGGTTATGGAGTCGATGTGGTCTGTGAAATGCTGGAACAAAACGGCATCGAAAATTTTATGGTGGAAATCGGCGGCGAAGTGCGGGCAAAAGGAAAAAACCAAAGAAACGATTGGTGGACGGTTGGGATCAATACCCCCGATGTCAATGCAAAAGTCAGCGATTATTTTTCGAAAGTGATCCTGAAAAACCGGGCTTTGGCGACATCCGGCAATTATCGCAATTATTACAACGTCAACGGAAATATCTATGCTCATACCATCAACCCGAAGACCGGATTCCCTGAAAAAAGCCACTTGTTGAGCGCCTCCGTTTTCGCCGACGATTGCATGACTGCCGATGCCTACGCCACAGCCTGCATGGCCTTGGGCCTCGAAAAAGCCTTTGAACTGGTCAGCAGATCGGAAGACCTCGACGGTTTTTTTATCTTTAGCGAACCCGACGGCAGCTTGATGTATATGCACACGAAAGGCATGGAAGATATTTTGAAAGATTGAAAGATGTTAGATTTAAGACATAAGACTTCATAGGTTATAGGTTATGCGTTATGAATTAAAACTTCTAACTAGCAGCTTCTAACTAGCAACTTCTAACTAGCAACCGTAAAAACATGGAGATCAACCTGGAAAGAGATATTTGTTTTTTTGACCTGGAAGCCACAGGGCTGAACGTCATCCGCGACCGGATCGTGCAGATTGCCATCATAAAATTGTTTGCCAGCGAAAAAGAGCCGGAGACTTTTGAAATGCTCATCAATCCGGGCGTTCCGATATCCGAAGAAGCCATGAGCGTTCACGGGATTTTGCCGAAAGACCTGGCCAACAAACCAACCTTTGAGCAGGTCGCGCAGAAGATTTACGATTTCATCGGAGATGCCGACCTTGCCGGTTACAATTCCAACCGCTTCGATGTGCCGCTGCTCATGGAAGAATTTGCGCGGGTAGGGATCGAGTTCGATGTACTCAACCGGAGGACAATCGACGTGCAGCGCATTTTTTATAAAATGGAACCCCGGACGTTGCGAGCCGCTTTGCAGTTTTACACCGGAAAAGAAATGGAAAATGCACACAGCGCCCTTGCTGACGTGCAGGCTACCATCGACGTTTTCAAAGGCCAACTGGCGTGTTACAAAGATACCGACCTCGTCGATGACGATGGCAATATCATTGAGAAACCTGTAAAAAACGACATCCAGGCGCTCCACGAATTTACCACCGATCTCAGAACCATCGATGCTACACAGCGGTTGAAATACAACCAGGATGGCGTCATCGTTTTCAATTTCGGCAAATATCTCGATCAACCCGTTGCCGATGTTTTTACAAAAGACAAACACTACTACCACTGGATACAAAGCAAGGAGTTTTCAACCCAGGTGAAGCAAATCGTAAAAAAAATATACAAAGACAATGAAAAAGAGCAGCAATGAAAAATTGGCGTTGAGGTTTATGGCTGCTTTATTGATCCTGTCGGTTTTGTTGATTTCAGGGTGCAAAGAAAAAGTGGAAGGCTGCCTGGACATCGAAGCCAGGAATTTTGATTTTTCAGCAGACAGGCCATGCCCCGATGGTTGCTGCGAATATCCGCAAATGATCTTCGAGTTAGCCTTCCGCTGGGATACGCTTACTTTTCGTTACAACACACCATATAACCTGACAGACGACAAGGTGATGAAATTCCTGAAATCGAAATTTTATATTTCCGAAATCAGCCTGACCGGCGAATCGGGATCATTTACTGTTGCAAACCGCATCGATCTCGATGTGAACAACGGCTCAACGGAGCCGGTCACTTTTGTGGATGATTTTACCTTGGTGAGCCGCGATTTCTTTGCATTCAGTTACCAAATTGGCGAAATTCGTGGCTTGGGGACTTTCGATACCCTGCGATTTTCGGTTGGTCTGTCGGAAGTTGCTAACCAGGTGGAACCCGCCTCTGCTCCTTCCAATCATCCTCTGGCCATTCAACCTGATTCGATGTGGAGTGTTGAAAATAATTATGTTTTCAACAAGCTGATCGTCATCCCCGACACTTTGGCGCAACCGCTCGATACCTTGGGCTACAACATCGTGGGCGATGCAAATCGCATTAAAATTGCACTCCCGTTCAAGATTACGGTTGAAACCGGACGGAACATCACCCTGCCATTGGGCATTGATTATAAAAAATGGCTGGAAGGCGTTGACTTTGAATCCGCTCCAGCGCTCGTCATCGAAAAGATCGTTCAAAACACAAAACAGGCATTTTTCATCGACGATTGAGCACCAGAATTTTCAATGGATCAGGCAACAACTTATGGTGGAGCGCTGTTTAGAGAAGTATAAATTAGGAGTTAGGTGTTATGAGTTATGAATTAACACCGCGCACCACAACTAGCAACTAGCAACCCCGACCAGCCCCGACAGGTCGGGGCCAGTCGGGGCAGGCTAGCAACTAGCAACTTTCAACCAGCAACTTTCAAAAAAATCATCAACAATGAGAATTCTTTTACTTTCCACCATTACTGCATTTGCCTTGCTGTTAAGTTCCTGCGAGTATAAAAACCTTGAGGATCTGAATGCGACCGTTGAGCTTAATTTCAAAGCCAATTATGACGACGAATTATTGTTGCTCGAAAAGGAATACCTGTATGGCGACGATAATATGCCGATCAAGTTTTCACAATTCAATTTTTACATCGCCGATGTTGCGCTCATCCGTGAAAGCGGAACGGAGGCTGAGTTGATTGACATTGGGTTTGTCGATTTTCCCTACAACCTGAATCAGGCTAGCGATGCCGAAAAAGGTCAGGTCATCCAGTTGAAAGGTATCCCTACGGGGAAATACGTCGGGATCAGGATCGGCTTCGGCGTTCCGGCAGACCTCAATGCCACTAAACCGAATAATTACCCCAGCAGCAATCCCCTGAGCATGGCCAGCCACTATTGGGATGGATGGAACAGTTATATTTTTTCAAAACTGGAGGGTAAGGCTGATATGGACTTTGATGGCGTTTTTGAAACCAATGACGGCGAAGGACTGGCTTATCACAGCGGAACTGATGACGTTTATACAGAAAAAACCTTTTCTACCAATATCCACCTCAAGGAAGGCGAAACCCACCATTTGCATTTGAATATTGATCTGAAAAAGTTGTTTCTCATGACCGCAAGCGCTTACGATAATAATAACGACGGCTACCTGGATATTCAAGATTTCCAGAGCGCTCACTCGGTGGAACGCCTGGCCATTTCAATACAAATGATGAAAAACTTTTCCGAAGCAACCAGCCTCAACCATTGATGGTTTGCGCAAAACAGAACGATCCCGGCAGGCTATTTTTTTAGGATCATGGTTAGAACTATTCATTTTATTGAAGTGCGGGCATTAAGGTTTTTAAAACATAAAAACACTATTTTTCTAGCTATCCCGACAACTATTGTCGGGACTCAAAGGCACAAAATTTTTTGTATTCATGACTTTTTTCAACCAAAGCAAATTCATTTGCACCCCAGCTTAAGAAAAGGGACAGACGCATTGAATTTCTTTGCGACTTTGCAACTTTGTGGCCATTTATACCCACGCTTCATTTATTTCATTGCCATTGTGATAATGTTCAGCGGCTGCAATAAAAGCGGTGAAGTTCAGAAACTCTCCTTAATACCTTTTTCAACTACCGAATATGAATTGGCGCTTCCTGATGGTTTTCCCGAAATGGAAATGCCTGAAGATAATCCATTGACCAAAGAAGGTGTAGCGCTTGGGAGGCAACTTTTTTTCGACCCGATCCTGTCCGCAGATAGCAGTATGAGCTGCGCTTCGTGCCACCATCCCGGTCTGAGCTTCACGGACAGCAAAGCCCTGAGTGCCGGAATCGACGGGATCACCGGAACGCGAAGCGCCATGAGCCTGCAAAATCTGGGTTATAATAAAAGCGGCTTTTTTTGGGATGGCCGTGTAGCTACCCTCGAACAACAAGCCTTGATACCCGTTGAAGATCCTGTGGAATTGCACAACAACTGGGATGTTTTAGTAGAAAATATCAAACAGCACGGCAGTTACCCGCCATTGTTCAGAAAAGCCTTTGGCATTGAAACGACAGCGGAAATCAATAAAGAAATGGTGGCAAAAGCGATCGCACAGTTTGAAAGAACCCTCGTCAGCAGCGGCAATTCAAAATTTGACAAAGTGAAACGCGGCGAAGCAACGTTTACGCACGACGAGCAGATCGGCTTCGATATGTTTTTTGACATCAGCCCGGAATACAAAGACGCCGAATGCGCGCATTGCCACAACGTCCCGCTGATGACCACCAACGAGTTTTTTAACAACGGCATCACCGAAGCCAAAAACTTGGATGATTTTCCGGACAAGGGCCTTGGCGCTGTGAATGGCAACAGAAACGACATCGGAAAATTCAGAGCGCCAACACTGAGAAATATCGCCCTAACCGCGCCGTACATGCACGACGGAAGATTCAAAACCCTCGAAGAAGTGGTCGATCATTACAACTCCGGCGGCAAATATTCCGAAACCGTTTCGCCATTGATCCGACCACTGAATCTTACAGAAATTGAGAAAAGGCAGCTAGTTGCTTTTTTAAAAACGTTGACAGATACTACTTTTGTGGATCAAAGACGGTAGACGGTAGATTTCAGACATCAAATGCCGGATACCTGACACCTGACACCTGATACCTGATACCAATACACCATTTGATCAATTAATAAAAAAATACTTATGGAAAAGACCGGCATATTTATACTCGTAGCCACGATGCTTTTTACCCTGAGTTGTTGTAAAGACGAACCGCAGCCGATGGATCCCGCCGGCGACCTGACGGATATTCCTTACAACCCGGTACCGTTTGAACTCGTTGCACCATGTGGTTTTCCCGAAATGGAAATCCCTGCCGATAATCCCTTGACGGTGGATGGGGTTGAGTTGGGGCGTTTCCTGTTTTGGGATCCGATCCTTTCTGCCGACAATACCATGTCCTGTGGTAGCTGTCATTTTCCGGAGGCCGGATTTACTGACAATCTTCCCGTGAGTACAGGGATAGACGGTATAGCCGGGCGGCGCAGCTCGATGGCGCTGCTCAACGTGGGTTATTTTTACAACGGCTTATTCTGGGATGGCAGGGTGAATACGCTCGAACAACAAGCGCTGCTTCCCGTGGAAGACCCCATCGAGTTGCACCACCAGTGGCCTGATGTGGTCAGTGAGTTGAAAACCCACGAATTTTATCCGAAGATGTTCCGCAAGGCTTTCGGCATCAGCAATACCTCGGAGATCACAAAATTTTTGGCAGCCAAGGCGCTCGCGCAGTTTCAGCGGACGATGGTCAGCAGCGGCCAGTCGAGATTCGACCGACACCGATGCGAACCTGGATTTTTTCTGTCTTCCGATGAACTGGAAGGCTGGGAACTCTTCAGCAACGAAGAGGGATTCCACCCCGGATGTACGCATTGTCATCCGTCCAGCAATCAATTGTTTACCAATAATAATTATGAAAATAACGGTGTCGATAATGTTGGAACTGAACAAGAAGACCTTTATAATTTCACAGACTGGGGCAGAGGAGAGGTTACCTCAAATGCCTTTGACAATGGAAAATTCAGGATTCCCAGCCTTCGCAATATCATGCTCACGGCGCCATACATGCACGATGGCAGATTCAATACAATGGATGAAGTGATCGAGCATTACAAAACCGGAGGTCATACCGCAGCTAATTCAAATTCGCTTCAAGATACATTTCCGCTATCTGAGAATGAAAAAAATAACATTATCAAGTTTTTACATGCCCTGACCGATACTACTTTCCTGAATAACCCGGCGTTTTCTGATCCGTTTAATTGAACTTCGGTAAGTATTAATCATAAATACATAGTTCGGCGTAGGCTTTTATGTAAGATTATTGTAATAAAGCAAAATTTAACAACGAAATACTAATGTTTGTTAATCAAAAAAATAAGAACTATGAAAAAAACATTGATTTTTGCATTAGTATTATTACCCAATTCGGGGTTTTCTCAATCTTCCGCTTTAGCCTGCTGGAGCAAAGTTTATTTGCAAGCTGGCACATTTAACTGTGGTCAGCAAACAACCGTATTTGAAGATAATTTTACCGGAACTTCCTTAGATACCAATAAGTGGCAAACTGTTATGTTTGGGGAAGACCATCCGTATGCCCGCACAGGCGGAGTTAAATGCGAAGAAACCCTTTATTTTGATAATAATATTTCTGTTTCAAATGGAACTTGTAAATTAACAGGACGTAGGGAGCCAGGTTCATCATGGACTAATCATGAAAATGAAACATTTTATAGGGATTTCACATCGGGGTTAATTATGACAAGGAGTGATTTAGATGGCTATTATTTTGGACGCTATGAAGCCCGTTTTAAACCACCAGGACGGGGCTGGTGGCCAGCTTTCTGGATGTGGCATCACGACGAGATTGACATCTTTGAGAATTTTGCTGACGATACAAAATTCCTTAATAATGTGTACTCCGGAACCGATGAATGTGGTAACGTTAGTTATGAACATTCTGCTGACTTATTAAATGGTAATTGGCATACTTTTGCAGTTGAATGGACCCCTTTCAAATTGACTTTTTATCATAACGGAACAACCCTTTTCCCTGAAATTTACAGACTTTATGATGAATATGGCGATCCTTTGGACATTGATTGTAATCACAGTGTTATACCGGGCGGAACATATTATTTAAATCCAGTTTTTCCTGAAATTCGTCATCGCGTTTTTCGTCCGATTATTGGTCATGGTGTATTACCAAAACATGGACAAAATTGTGACTGTACAGACTATTCATGTAGCTCTGTAGCGTGTAATGATTGGGGAGGTCATCCCATTGATGAAAATTGTGTTAAAGTTGGTGATTACCCGACAACTATGGAAATAGATTATGTGCGAGTAGTGGAAACTGATTTTGCGGTTTGCGAATCAATTTTAGTTTACGGAAACAATTGTAGCCAAACCGGCAACCTTAGAAGTCCACTTAATTGCAACAACAATACATATCCAAACACTGATGCAAAAATATACGTTGAGAATTATAGCGCTCATTCATGGTCTAATGAAGTAAACATAACCGATGTACAATCTTCTCAAAATATAGATGTTTTGGTTTATGATAATTATGAAATCACTTATGAATTCACTCAGCCGGGTGATGGGCAAATCACCATTTTTTATGAGGATGATTGTCAAAATCAAACCTCTTTTATTGTTAACCTTTCAACAAAAACAACAAATCATAATTTTTCAAATAACATAATAACTCGTGTCTATCCCAACCCGTTTTTAGATCATATTAAAATTGATTTATCTAAACAAACTGAGGAAAAGGTAGAAATTAAAATATTCCTTTTAACGGGACAGTTGTTTTTTGAAGAAATCAAATATAATCCGGGACCAATTATTTTTATCAGTCCAGAACTTAATGCAGGCATGTATATTTTGGAGCTTAAATTTGATTCTCATTCGGAAAGGCATAAGGTTTTAAAATTATAAAACCCGAAACCAATTATCCGGCATCCGGTAAAATTACGGGGAATAAGTCCTTAGCCTTTTTAGTTGTCATTACTTTTGTTTTTCATCAGGAACCTTTAGTTTCATAACTTTAACAGTTCCCTTGGTTAAAATTACTTCATCAATATATCTCTTCACATCTTCATCATTATTTATTTTTTCGGAATCAGAGTACATGTATTGTACATTATGATTTCTAACCATGTCATCAATCCATCCAACAGGCAAATAATCATTTTTAAAAATATACCCCATTTTGTCAATCCGATAAGAGAAAACATAGCTTGATATATCATTTAGAATTATACAGTTTTCTCCAGGCGGGACTGCATCTTTTAATTCTTTTGAATACAAAAAAACATCTTCATTGAAATATGTTTTTTCTAAACTCCACATAGAATATGTTTCTTTATATGTATAAATAGCACTCCAAATACACAAACCAACCAAACCATATTTCAACAAAGGGGAATAACGCCTAATCGATTCAATACCAAATCCAATAACCAGAAACAACCAGGGCAAAAACGGAAACATATAATAATCATGTCCTGTGCCTATGGTATTTAATTCTAAAAGCAAATAAACAATTGTTATGCATATTAAACTATAAACCCAACTGGCTTTATATTTATTTGTAATTAAATCGTACAAACCTATGAAGAATAAAATCCAAACAGGCGCTGACATCAATATGTTTGGAAACATTTCTGTGGCATGATAATGTATTATTTTCATGCTTTCAGACATTGAAAAATTATCTCCAAAAACTCCCGTTAATATTGGATTCCCACCCCAACTTGGCATGACCCAAGCATACCAAAAAAACGCAGGAGTCAAAATCAAAAACTGAATCAATACAAAGTTTAAATCCTGCTTTGTTAATTTTTTTTGCTTTATGATTTTACTAATAAAAAAAACAACACTTAATATTGAAAACATAAGAAATGGCAATTTAGCCAATGTTGCCATTAAGAGGCTGATGCTTCCAAGTATTAGATGCTTGTTTTTTAAGGTGTTAAAATATTTTACAATAAAATAGATATACCATATTCCGCCGCAGAGCGCCAAATTATCTGGTATTGGGTTTATTGTGTAATAGAAAAAAACAGGAGAGTATTGGAATAAAACTGCTGCAACTAAAGCTGTCAGCCAGTTCTTTAAAACATATTGAATAAGAAAAAAAATACCCAGTATAGATCCGATGCCTATTAAAAAAATAATTATTCTAACGATTTCTATTTTTTCACCACCTATTTTTTGCACCATGGCAATTGACCATTGCATGATGGGGAATTCATATCGATAGGTATTATCTTTTCCTCCATTGAAAGAATTGATTCTCGGGTTTAGAATATTTGCGTCGTGTCTAACAAAATTTCGGATATTCCACATCGTTTGGGATTGCCTCCAACTATGAATACCTTGAATATCCTTTGTAATATGTTCTTTGTGCTGTAAAAAGCTTACAAAAACGAAAGCAAATAAGGCTATAAAATATTTAAATCGAATGGCTCTCATTTTTTTGATAGTACAAAGTGATGCAATGACTTTATGGCAAACCTAAATAAAATTCGGGATCTATTTTTTTGAAGTCCAAAAGCAATTGACATCATTTTCTTTAATTTTTTTCACTAAATCCAAAACACCAGAAACCATACTGCTTAAAAGTCCATTTTGTAAAAAAGTTGATTGAATTTTGTTTTCATATAAAATTCAAAAAGAAGAAATCATGGAAAAGACCGGCATTTTTATCCTCGTTGCATCGATGCTCTTCGCATTGAGTTGTTGTAAAGACGAGCCGCCGCCGATGGATACCGATAGTGACCTGACGGATATTCCTTACAATCCGGGGTCGAGGTGAAGTGACGGGTAATGTTTATGACAACGGCAAGTTTCGCGTTCCCAGCCTACGCAATATTATGCTTACCGCACCTTATATGCACGATGGAAGGTTTTGGACGATGGAAGAGGTGTTCGAGCACTATAAGACAGGAGGATTTGCCGCTGAGAACTCAAATGACTTTTTACAACCATTTCCAAACATTTCTCCTTCAGATCAACAAAAAATCATCAAATTCCTGGAATCTCTGAGTGATACTACTTTTCTGTACAATCCGGCGTTTTCTGATCCGTTTAATTGATCACTCTTGCTTTGACGTAGGCTTATTTTACAAGTTGTCGATTTCCTCATCACTCAATCCGGTCATATCTGAAATCTCTGAATTTGACATGCCTTTTTCCTTCATCTTTTTGGCAATTTCAACATTCCTTTTTTCCATCCCTTTCTCCATTCCCTCTTTCATTCCTTTTTCCATTCCTTCTTTCATTCCCTTTTCCATTCCTTTCTTCATTCCTTCTAAAACCCCTTCATCCCTGGAGGTGTCCACCACGTTTTTCAAATCCCGGTAGTATTTCAAACTGTCTTCATAAGCCACTCTTTCCTCGGGAGAAAATTTGGCAATTTCGGCTGCCTCAAACAATTTTTGAAATATCCGGTCTTGTAATTTTTTGGGCCGATCCTGGAGGTTCGATAAATGCCGGAACACGTAGAGCCACTTATCGAAATGCGTCTCCAACTCGTCCTCCTGCTTTTTGAATTTCGGCAATTCTATGTAAATAAATTTCAACTTGTCGT
>CAZKDA010000025.1:0-32882 GCA_964551455.1 uncultured Saprospiraceae bacterium | reverse complement strand
CAATTTAGAAAAGTTTTCCACATTTTTGGTGTCAACCTATACCATGAGAGAACACAGGTATCCGGTATCAGGTATCAGGTATCCGGTATCCGGTTGCCCATTACCACAACTTGTGACACCCACTGCCTGCCACACACTGCTTGGGCGATATCAACACATCAACACATCAACACATCAACATATTAAATTTTATCACAAAATCTAAACCACATATCCAGGAGAATAGAGGTTTGTTTATTTGGCAACGCGATCTGAATACGCATTGCCGCTTTTGAGTTTAAAAGAAAAAGAACCTTCGGTTTAATTGTTTGTTGACTGGTTTTAAAAAATTATGGAAGGCTTGTTTTAAATTTGAACTCGCTTTTGAAAGGTTTTCTGAAACATCCCTCACATTTTGGAACCGGCAAATACAAAAATTAATATGAAAAAGGAATTAGCGCTGTTTAATGCGATTGCCAAAGAGTTTCTGGACGCAGAGGTTTCACAGCCCGTTGCGGATTATATTGGTGTAGATGAACTTAACCGGCTACCTGAAATATCGCTTTCCGAAGACCCTTTGAATCCTGATGAGTTCCAGACTGCTGTAGCATCTTTGGTTTTAAAAACCCCGAAAACAGCATCAAAGATGTTTTTCAACCAACTCTATGGCGGCAGGAAAAGCAAGGCTGTTTTGGGCGATCTGCTCGCCGTTTTGCTCAACAATAGCATGTACACCTACAAGGTTGCCGGAGTACAGGTAGGTATTGAAAAGGAGATCATCCGGCAGGTTTGCAAGATCATAAAATTCGATCCCCAAAAAGCCGGTGGCACCTTTGCTTCCGGCGGTTCTATGTGCAATCTCATGGCGATGATCATGGCCAGGGATGTTTTCGATGATTCCATTATGGAACAAGGAAATCAACGAAGATTGCTCGTCTATACTTCGCGGGAGTCCCACTACTCTATCGTAAAAAATGCAGCATTTACAGGCATTGGCAGATCGAATGTCATCCATATCGATACCGACGACAAGGGACGGATGTTACCCAAAGCGCTGGAACAGCAAATACAACTAGATATTAAAAATGGCGGAGTACCTTTTTTTGTCAATGCTACTGCCGGCACCACGGTTTTAGGGGCTTTCGATCCTTTGCCGGAAATCCATGAGGTTTGTAAAAAATACAACTTGTGGTTGCATGTTGACGGGGCGTATTGCGGCGGCGTGATCTTTAGTGATAAACACAAAACGCTCATCAGCGGGGTCGAAAATGCAGATTCATTTTCCTTCAATGCCCACAAAATGCTCAACACGCCATTGACCTGCTCGATCATTGTTGTTAAAAACAAGGAGCATTTATTCCAATCTTTTTCAAACGATGCGCATTATTTGTATCAAACCGGCGATGATGAATTCGATCTCGGAAAGATCTCCCTGCAATGCGGCAGAAGGAATGATGCCCTGAAACTCTGGACACTGTGGAAATTCGTCGGCACCAAAGGCCTGGCTGAAATCGTAGATCGACAATTTGCACTGTCAGAGGCAGCCAGAAATTATGTGAAAAACCACAGCGATTACCATCTTTACTACGACGAGCCGTCGCTGTCCGTTTGTTTCAATTACAAGGATATCCCTGCCAGCCGTTTGTGTACGCTGCTTTATGAAAAAGCGGAGATCATGGTTGGCTACGGTGTTTTCAAAGGTGAGGAATTTGTCAGGCTGGTCACGATAAATTCGGAAAATACCGATGAGGATATTCTGAACTTTTTTAAAAAGCTGGAGGGGTTTGTTGAAAAACATAAACACCTCTTACTACCGGAAATGCCTCAAACTATTGGCTGAATGTTCTGAAAATCATTTTTCAGTTTATCAAACCTGAAATCCCTTGAGAGAAATATTTACAATATTAACCATCACTTTTTTAATCGTCTGCTCGCTCAAAGCCCAAAACAGAACCGAGCTTCCTGTGCAGGTTCAATTGAATTTTTCCGGCGTATTTTTCAAAACCTTTGAAAATGTGTTTTCAGATTCTGAAACCGACCGCCGTGACTTGTCAAACTGGGCGGTTCCTGGCATTTCGGCGGGATACCATTTTCGTCAGTTGCTCTACGCCGGATATTCTTACACGCCCGCCAGAAGGTCGGTTTTACAACGGGATTGGAGCTTCGGCGGTGAAAACGACGGTGACATCTGGGTAAATCATACCACAGGTCATCTGCACAATATCGAATTGAGGGTATCGCCTTTTGAGATCGGCTTTTACGGTCAGGTGTTTTTCAACCATATCCCGAAAGTGAATTACACAATGGAATTCCGGCGAAAGTTTGAAACCGTTTTGATCGGAGAAAACGAATATGCAACCGATTTGCTGGCAAGCTGGAATTTCAAAACCGTCAATGCGCTTGGGATCGGATTCGGCTATAACTGGATACACAAAAACGGGATTTCCATAAATCTGGGCATGGCGTTTCCGATCATACAAACCCCTTATTACGAAAATATAGAAGTCGTTTCAAATGATCCGGCGGTTCAAATCTCGTTGAGTGATATTGAGTTGGCAAAGCAAAGCGTCGCGAAGGAAAGTTTTTATTTTCCGATACAGATCATATTGAATGCCGGCTACAACTTTAGGTTGAAAAAGACACCGGAGGTTCCGGTGGACAGGTTTTGAAAGGATGAGATTATTCTCGGAGGAAATCCAGTTCGCCGTCGTCTTTCAGTTTGGCGATCACCGATGGTTGCCCCAATGTTTTTTCATGGCGGCGGATCTTCACGATATAATCAACACCTTTGATAATATCCGAACTGATCTCCCCAAAATTTGCGGGATAGGGCTGTCCGCTGATATTGGCTGAAGTCGAAACCAGCGGAAATCCAAAAGCGCCGATCAGTTCACGACAAAATTCATCCTGTGCGATACGAATGGCAATGGTGTTATCGGATGCGACCAGGTTTGAAGGCAAATTTTGGGCGCCTTCCATGACCAGCGTCAGCGGGCGAGTGTGATAATACAGGAGCGTTTCGATACGCGGCGGCACTTCCTGAACATATTTTTTCATCATTTCAATGGAATCGACAAGGATGACGAAGCTCTTGGAAGTAAGTCTTTGTTTGAGTTTGTAAATTCTGTCAATGGCAGCCTCGTCTAAAGCATTACAGCCGATGCCCCATATCGTGTCGGTCGGATATAAAATAAGACCACCTTTGCTCAAAACAGAAGTAATGTCTTCGATTTTGTCCTTCTCAAACATAAACTTGTTTAAATTTGTTTTAGTCATAGCATGCATAATTGTAAGGTTTTAATATCAGATAAATCCATGGATTATGTATTACAAAAAAATAAATATTCAAAATTCAAACCAATTGAAAACCTGAATTTGTAAGGAAGCCAACGAAATGGCAATATTATGGTTTTCGAGCATGTTAATTGAATTGATATTTACAGGTGAATCCATATCTTTAGTCAGAACAATTTTCGTGGTCAAATGATTTGAGTTGCACAACAAAAATTACCATACTAACTACCGGATTGCAAAAATAAAGACATTTGTGTTTAAAAATGTATAAAATTCTACAACGAAAGCGAATAAACCCGTGATATACAAAGCATTTGAAAAGTTTGATTTGTCCTGTAAATTACCATTTTGCCGGTATGAAATAACTAATTTCAGCAATATGCGTTGCAACTTTAATAAAACCGGTTTAGCCTTGAGCAAAATTTTTCCTTATATCCTAACGCTGATTTTCTTTTTTGGTAATGCTTTTCAAACCAGCGCCAGGCATATCATCGGCGGGGAGATCACTTATGTTTGTACTGGTGCTGGCGATCAAATCGGCACAAACAATTATACGTTCACCATGAATGTATATCGCGATTGTTTCGGAGGCGGCGCTAATTTCGACAATCCGGCTATTATCACAATATATCGGGGAGATAATTTAATGTATGAGCAGCATATCTCCAATTTAGCAGTAAACCATTCAAACCCTATAGAAGCAGTACCTCCACCTGATAACCCCTGCCTGATCCCGCCGCCCGGTATTTGTGTTCAAAAAGCGACCTATGTTTTTACGGTGAATTTACCTGTAAGCAACCATAGCTATCACATCGTTTACCAGCGTTGCTGCCGCAATGAAACGATTTCTAATATTGTAAACCCTGGCAATGCTGGAGCGACTTATACGATGGAACTGACGGCACTGGCACAACAACTTTGCAACGCCAGCCCGGTGTTCAACGATTTTCCGCCGATACTCATCTGCGCCAACGAAGCGCTTGAATTCGACCACTCTGCCAGCGACGCCGACGGCGACCAGTTGGTTTACAAGTTTTGCAGCCCGATACTGGGCGGCGGCCTATTGGGAACCCCGGAAGCGCCAGGCGACCCTACCGGATGCAATGGCGTAACACCCAATCCGGCTTGTCCTCCGCCTTATGGAGAAGTAACATTTGTCAATCCGCTATACTCGGCTGATCAACCAATGGGTGGCAATCCATTGATCAGCATAGATGAGAATACAGGGATCATTTCAGGTACGCCGATCATCCAGGGGCAATTTGTGGTGGGCGTTTGTGTAGAGGAACGCCGCAATGGGCAATTGCTTTCCCGCACACGAAGAGATTTTCAGTTCAATGTGGTCACTTGTACTCCAACAGTCGATGCCATGATCGATTACGACGAACTGATCGGCGACGACCAATACGGGATCAATTCTTGCGGAGACTTTGATGTTACGTTCACCAATCTCAGCATCCAGCAGCAATTTATCAATGAATATTATTGGACTTTTGACCTCGGCGGTAGTATTGAAACCTTTGATGAATGGGAACCGACTATTACCTTTCCCGAACTTGGAACTTACTCCGGCGACCTCGTGCTGAATCCCGGAACGGTTTGCGCGGATACCGCTTTTATTTTTGTAAATGTTTACCCGGCGATCTATGCTGATTTTTCATTCGAATATGACACTTGTGTTGCAGGGCCGGTTGATCTCACTGATCTTTCTTACTCTGATGCCGGGCCAGGAACGATCACGGACTGGGACTGGACTTTTGCCACGCAGGGAAATTCTACGGAACAACATCCTTCGTTTCAGTTTATGCAGCCCGGCAATCTCCCGATTTCGCTAACCGTCACGGATATCAACAATTGCCAGGACACCGAAACGCAACCCATTGAGTGGTTTCCGGTGCCTGCGCTCGTCCTGATCGAGCCGAGCACCTTTGATGGTTGCGAACCGCAGGAAGTTTTCTTCGACAACCTTTCATTTCCGATAGATACCACTTATGATATTGTGTGGGATCTCGGAGACGGAACCATTAGCAACGAGATCAGCCCGGCACACATTTACGAGGAGGCGGGGATTTATAGTATATCTGTGCAAATTACGTCGCCGATCGGTTGTTATACCGATGCCTACTGGGAAAACTGGATCAGGGTCAGGCCTTCGCCCACAGCGGGTTTTAGCTATTCTCCCGACGAAATTACTTCCTTCGATCCTACTACTTATTTCCACGACGAATCCATCGAAGCGGTCTCCTGGTTTTGGGATTTCGACGGCGATGGCATTTCAATGGAGAGCGATCCCGTTTTTTCATTTCCCGATACCGGCCTCCAGGTCGTCACACAGATCGTGACCCATGCCAGCGGCTGTACAGATACGCTGGTGCGGATCATCGACGTCGTTCCAAAAGTCACTTATTTTCTTCCAAATGCTTTCACACCAAACTTCGACAACTTGAATGATTTTTTCGTAGGGAAAGGGTATTTCGACGGAATTGAAAATTTCAGAATGACCATCTGGAATCGCTGGGGAGAGTTGATCTTTGAAACGAACAACCCCAATGAAGGCTGGAATGGCCGGAAAAATAATGTAGGTGTCCCGTCTCCCAACGGCGTTTATGTCTGTGTGGTAACCTACTCCGGGCCGCGCGGCGGAAATTTCGAGATCAAAACTTTTGCAACGCTGATCAAGTAAGAGCCATGGGCTAGGAGTTAGGGGTTAAGAGTTAGGGTACCCACCGTACATTCCCGACCATACCATACCACAACATATCAAATACCACGATTATAAAATAACCGACATTTTCAACATTAGTCTTTCCTTTTTCTGCTTTTAGCTCTATCTTGTGAATCTATTTCTAAAAGCTGATCCCGTCTTTGTGGCCTAAAGAATTATAGGTTTAGCCACCAATTTTTTACTTTCATTTTGAACAACAAAAGCATGAATAGAATTTACCAGGCATTCCTTGTAATTACATTGATATTTTCGTTTTCTGAAAAAAGCCAGGCGCGGCACATTATCGGCGGAGAGATGACTTATGTCTGCATCGGCGAAGACCCGAACAACCCCGGCTCCAATCTTTATTTCGTAACCATGAAAGTGTATCGCGATTGTTTCGGCGGTGGCGCTGCTTTTGATTCTGCACCCGGTGGAACGACGGGTACGGTTTCGGTTTACAGGGATTCGGCAAATGTTCAGGAATTATTTATCAATACGATCATTCTCCAGGCGCCCGAAATCAACACGATTGATCCTTCGATGGTCAACAATCCCTGCCTGCTGATCCCCTCAAATGTTTGCGTTCAGGAGGGCATTTACACGTTCAACGTAAGTCTGCCGGTTTCGCAAAATCACAGTTATCATCTAGTCTATCAGCGTTGTTGCAGGAACCAAACAATTACGAACATAGTCAACCCGGGTGCTGCCGGCTCGACCTACACGGTTGAAATCACACCTACTGGCCAGAACGAATGCAACAGCAGCCCGGTTTTCAACACTTTTCCGCCTCCCGTTATCTGCGTTGACGCTCCGATGTCGATCGATCTTAGCGCAACGGATGCAGATGGCGATCAATTGGTTTACAAATTTTGCAGCCCCTTGCTGGGCGGTACCATGATGAATGTCGCGCCAAATCCCGACAGCCCGCCGCCATTTAACGAAGTTCAGTTTAATTTACCCAACTATTCTGTTTTGAATCCTTTGGGTGCAACCGCTAATCTCGCTATCGATGCCAACACCGGGATCATCACCGGATGGCCTTTGATCCAGGGTCAGTTTGTCGTCGGTGTTTGTGTAGAAGAGTTCCGCAATGGAGAGCTGCTCAGTGTCGTGCAAAGGGATTTTCAGTTCAATGTAGCTTTTTGCGAACCTTCTGTTGTCGCAGACACAGATGGTGTGGATGCCGGAGACAAGATCAAGTATTATTCATGCGTGGACTCTACTTTTACCTTTATCAATGAAAGCACCGATGAGTTTTTTATTGAAGAATATTTGTGGGAATTTAACATCCCCGGACAAAACCCACTTTCTTTTTCAGAAAGGGATATCACGCTGACATTTCCAGGACCGGGCGTTTACACAGGAATAATGGCTTTGAACCCCGGCACTGAATGCTCGGACACCGCACATATCGAAGTGGTCATTACACCGCCGATCGTATCCGGATTCAGTGCAGAATATGACACTTGCGTTGCCGGTCCCGTGGATTTTGTTGATGAAACCAACCTGAGCGAAATTACGATCTCCGATTGGCGCTGGACAACAAATGACAGCACTTTTTCTACCGAAAGAAACACTAGTTTTCAATTTGAAACCCCTGGCCACAAAGAAGTCAAACTGGTCGTGACCGACTCGATAGGTTGCAAGGATTCTACTATTCATATCGTCGAATGGTATCCAGCGCCGCCATTGATCATTGTCGAGCCAAGTTCGTTCAAAGGCTGTCCTCCCGCAGAAATATCTTTTGTAAACCTTTCGGAACCCATTGATTCAACCTATAACATTGTTTGGGATTTTGGCGATGGCGGCGAGGCTTTTGAGGTCAGCCCGAACCATATTTTCGAAACGCCGGGTTTGTTCGACATCAGTGTAGAGATCACCTCGCCTATCGGTTGTTTTGTTAGCAGGTTATTTGAAGAATGGATTTTTATCGATTCTTTCACGGTGGCCGATTTTTCATTTACCCCCGACCGTGGTTCCAATTTTGAACCTACCATAACCTTTACCAATCTCTCGGAACACGCCGTAGGCTGGGAATGGACTTTCGATAAACATGGAAGTACGATCATAAAAGATCCGGTTTTCACTTTTCCCGATACCGGGAGCATGGAAGTTCGACTGATCGCAGAACATTTTTACAACTGCAAAGACACGATCATAAAAACCATAGATATCGTGCCGGAAATCACGTTTTTCATGCCCAATGCCTTCACGCCGAACAATGATTCAAAAAATGAAGTCTTCGAGCCAGTTGGGGTTTTCCGCGGCATCCGCGATTATGAAATGAAGGTCATCGACCGCTGGGGCGGCATTGCGTTTGAGACGAATAATCCGGAACAAGGCTGGAATGGCCGTAAAAATAACGTCGGTCAATTTTTGGCTGCCGGCGTTTACGTTTATATCATCCGGTTTACCGGGCCGCGCGGAGAACCACGCGAGTACAAAGGTTTTGCAACTTTGATCCGTTGAAAGTGGGTGCGGTTTTCCTGCATTCTGTTTAAACCAATTTGCACCTAAAATTAAATTATTGAAAACCAGTGATTTAATTTGGAGCATGCAGTTTTATGAAATTATCCGCCAGGTTTTAGTAGGATTTTTATAAAAATAAATGCGTATATTTGCCTTCCCGATTACAAAACGTATTTAATAAAAAAATTTTGAACGATGGATGCTATAAAATATGTACAGGAAATGTACGCTACAAAAACCAACCATCCTGAATTTCGTCCCGGCGATAATATTGTCGTAAATTATAAGATCGTCGAGGGAGCCAAAGAACGCATTCAGGCATTCCGCGGAGACGTGATCCAAATAAAAGGAACCGGCGCTACCAAGACTTTTACAGTCAGAAAAATGTCCAATGGCGTTGGGGTGGAAAGGATATTCCCGATGACTTCTCCGGGAATTGTGGAGATCAAAGTACTGAAACGCGGAAAAGTGCGACGCGCAAAATTGTATTACCTGCGCAATCTAGTCGGTAAAAAAGCCAGGATCAAAGAGAAAAAATTTATCAAAACAGAACAATAAAAAAAAATCCCCGATGGCAGTCATCGGGGATTTTTTTTTGCCCTTCTCAAAAATACCCCACACCTCTCCCCTACTCCTTTTATCTCAGTTTACATCAACCAGGAAAAGCCTCGTAGCTACTTTGAAGTCCTTCGCCGAAAGGTTTTCCAACGTTGTGGTTTTCCAGGTAGTTTCCGGCTGTATCTTGCGATAGTCGTTTTCATGTCCAACCAGCAAAGGCATATTAAAACCTTTGATGGCGTTTGTCCATCGGTGCCTGATCTCCAGATCATTGCCTTTTTGACGAAGCTTGTATTCAAAGCGCGGAATACCCGGATGAAGCAGGTATTGCTCAAAAAAAGAATCTATAAAGCCAAGCACTGTACGTTGTTTTACGTATTCCGTACATTGTTCCGTATTGATGTTGGACATTGCATTTTCGGTGTAAAACGACTTCAAAATATCAAACCAAAGCGCATCATCTCCGATGGCATGCCGCAATGTATTCAACACCCACGACCCTTTGAAATAATGATCGCTTCCTCCCCAGCGATGCCAGTTCACATCTTTTGGCCCTAAGATCGGTTCCTCGTTGAGGATGTAAGGCCTGCTCCGAAAACGCGCAAGGTAGTTCAGGGCTTCATCATAACCATAGGTACACTCTACGTACAATGCCTCCATGTAAGTGGTAAATGATTCGTGGATCCACATTTCCGAAAGGTCGTTGCAACTGATGCTGTTTCCCCAATATTCATGGGCAGTTTCGTGAATGATGATATAATCCCAGTCCATATAGCTGGGGATCATGGTGCCAAGGTAACCGCGCATGTATTGATTGCCGTAGGCTATTGCGCTTTGGTGTTCCATACCCAGGTAAGGCGTTTCCACCAGTGCGTAGCCATCTTCCCAGAAAGGATATTTCCCCAAATAATATTCGTAGCACCGCAACATCTGGGGTACCATTTTAAAATGATTCTTTGCCTTTTCCAGATTTTTGGGCAGTACGTAATAATTCAATGGCAGGATTTGGCGATCTGAGGCTGTGTAAGTATCCGAAAAGTGAACATATTTAGCGATGTTCACAGTGACGTTGTAATTATTGATGGGGTAACTCACAAACCAATCGTAACGGGTATAGTCATCCGGCAATGATTTTTTCGATCTTAGCCTGCCGTTTGAAACACAAAAGTAAGGGTCGGGTACTGTGATCCTGATGGACATGCTGTCCGGTTCGTCGCTGAGGTGGTCTTTGTTGGGCCACCAAAGGCTGGCTCCGTCACCCTGGCAGGCCACACCGACCCAATGATCGCCGTTGTGATCTTTCGACCACACAAATCCTCCTTCCCAGGGCGGGTTGAAAGCCGTAACCGGGCGCCCGTCGTAATAGACGCGAAACGAACCTTGAGAACCTTTTTTCGTCAATGGAAAATCGATGAAAACCGCGTGGTGCAGCCGTTTGAAAGCCAGCGTTTCCTGCCCAGAAACTATTTTGCGGATATTCATGTTTTTATAAAGGTCGATCTGGAGGGTTTCAAAATCTTCCAATGCATTGTAGAAAATATCCACATATCCCGAAATAAATCTCTTCTCCGGATCGATTTTAATATCCAATTCATAAAATGTAACGTCATAACAAAGTCTTTCAGGGCGAAGCATCCCCCTCAGTGTATCAGCTTCAGTGAAGTGGTAATGATTATAAAAATCTATCTGGGCGCTGACTGTGTTCTGAAGAAATGCGATCAGCCAGAATAACAAACAAAGACGTGACATAACAAGATATTTTTTTAGCTTCAGGATTGTGTAAAGTGCGTGCAAATATAATCCTAAAGCCAGTAAGACTGTTTAAAAATATTTTTTTTTGAAGGGTTATTAGAACGGGAAACGGTTGGTGAACGGGAAACGGTGAACGGGAAACAACAAATCCGCAAATCCGCAAATTAGCAAATTAGCAAATTAGCAAATTAGCAAATTAGCAAATTAGCAAACTCTTTATTTAAATATTGGTACGGCTTTTTAAAACAATTTAACCAGGTATTTCATTTTATGGAAAAAATAAATGGACATGCAATTCAAGCGAAAATGCACACCGAAATTATGAGATTATCCATCATTTTTATTCTGTTGGTTCTCTTTGACATTTACGTGTTCCAGGCTTTTTTGGAACTCAGCCAGGGTTGGTCAAAAATCGTTAAAACAATACTTTATGCCGTTTATTGGTTCGTTCCGCTGGTGGTGATGGGAACGATGGTGGCGAGCGTTTACACTGATGTATCCAAATGGGATCGCAATCTTTACGCTATTTTACGCGCAGTGTTACTCATCATTTATCTGTCGAAATTCCTGATCGTCGTGGTATTGTTTGTCGATGATATCCGTCGGCTGCTGATGTCTGCTTATGATAGCATCGCCGGCACAGAGACTTTCGACAAGGGCAGATCGGCTTTTCTTTCGCAAATGGCTATCCTCGTTGGAACTTTACCACTCGTCACACTCACTTACGGCATTATCCGGAATCGTTACCGGTATAAAGTTTACCGGGAGATCGTTCCGGTTGAAAATTTACCAAAATCGCTGGATGGGCTGAAAATTGTACAAATTTCGGACATACACTCCGGGAGTTTTACAATGAAAGAACCTGTAAAACAGGCAATTGACCTCATCAACAAACAGGAGGCCGACCTCGTGTTTTTCACCGGTGACCTTGTAAATTCCGTAGCCAGCGAAATGGACGATTACGTTGATGTTTTTGACAAGATCAAATCGAAACACGGCGTATATTCGATACTCGGTAACCACGACTACGGAGATTATGCCCGCTGGGATAGCCTGGACGATAAAAAGAAGAATTTTCGCCGGTTGATCGATACCCACAGGCAAATGGGCTGGAATATCCTGCTCAACGAAAACCGCAACCTCGAAATTAACGGCGAAAAAATATCCATCATCGGGGTGGAAAACTACTCGGCTTCGCCGCGTTTCCAAAAATACGGCGATCTTGACAAAGCTTACGAGGGTTCCGGTGACGCATCCCTGAAGCTATTGCTTTCCCATGACCCCACTCACTGGGAAGCCCAGGTAATCGAAAAATTCAAAGACATTGCGATCACTTTTTCAGGACATACACACGGCTTTCAGTTTGGTATCGAAATACCCGGCTGGATAAAATGGAGCCCCAGCAAATACATTTACAAGCATTGGGCGGGGCTTTACAAAACCGGAAAACAATACCTCTATGTCAATCGCGGGCTTGGCTTTTTGGGCTATCCCGGCAGGGTTGGAATACTTCCGGAGATCACGGTCATCAAGTTGAAGCGCTATGAATCCAGGCCAAAGGAATCTTGAAGAGGGAGAGTTGTGGAGTTGTTAATTTGCTAATTTGCTAATTTGCTAATTTGCTGATTTGCTGATTTGCTAATTTGCTGATTTGTTGATTTGATGATTAACACATTAGCACATCAGCACATCAGCACATCAGCACATCACGTTATTTTGCATGAATTGAGACAATTTCACTAAATTTACTCCAACGTTAATGTTCAGCCAAACATCTCACTTTTCGATTATGAAATTAACAAAGCTCCTTTCCGCAATTTTTTTAACCATAATATTTCTATCATTTGGTTGCGCCACCGATTCCAAAACCCTTGAAGTTGACCAACTTTACGGTTATTGGGAGATCAGATCAGCACAACGCAATGGCCATCCTACTGAAACTTTGACCAATACCTTCTTTGAATTCACGCCAAACGACCAGATGAGGACAAATTTTAACATGGAAGGCATTGAGGTGTCCAGTGAATTTGAGATCGACGGAAATGACATCATCCAGAAACACACAGACAACCTGATATATTCCGTTGAAAAACTGGAAGAGGACAAACTGGTACTTTTTGTCACCCTGATGGATTACCACTTTACGCTCAACCTGGAGAAAACCGACTGAAATGGTTCGTTGTTTTTGGTTCGTGGTTCGTAGCCATCCAACAAACCACAAACTATAAACCATAAAACCGACCTCATTGACCTTTTGACTTCCTGCTTACTGACTAATTGACCTAAAATGGTTTTCGATTCAGGCTTAAAACCTTAATTTTAAGCAACTAATTTTGCTGTTATGAAAAAATCTATGCTCATTTTCTTATTGTTCTCTTCAGGACTCTTGTTGAATAAAACAACGGCAGCTCCAATTAATCTGGACGTCAGTATCACTTACGCCACCTTCAATTCTCCTGAGCAACCTTACGTGGAAATTTACATTCACGTCCTTGGGCCGTCGGTTCAACAAATTCAGGTGTCGGACTCGCTTTTCCAATCAAAGATCGAAGTGGTAAACCTCTTCCGCCAGGACGACCAGATCGTGAAATTCGATAAATACATTTTGGAAAGTCCGCCTTCACCACATGCGATCAGTTTATACGATCTGAAACGATATGGATTGTCCAACGGAGAATATCACCTAGAAGTAACGGTACGCGATATCAACAGCCCTGAACTGGCGCGGGTATTCAAATCGCCTTTGGTCATTGACTATGAAACGGAAGGACTAACGCAATCGGATATTAGCCTGCTATCAGCTTTTTATGAGGATAATTCCAATAATGCAGCCGTGAAAAACGGTTATTATCTCGAAGCTTTGCCATTCAACTTTTGTCATAAAAACATCTCCAACCTTATCTTTTACAACGAGATTTACAACACTGATTCAGCCATCGGAGACGATTTCCTGGTGCGTTATACCATTGATAAAGTGAGGGGTAACGGCGAAGCTGAAACCCTCATGATCGGCAATAAAAAACGAAGCCCCAAGTCTGTAAATATCTTACTTTTGAGCATGGACATCAGCCGGCTACCTTCCGGCAATTATAACCTCAATGTAGAGGTCAGGAACAGGGTGGGAGAATTGCTCAGCAGCAAAACGATCTTTTTCCAGCGAAGCAATCCTTTCCTCGATTTGGAAATTGCAAAAAATGCTCCCATCGACAATGAATTTGTAGCATCGCTGACTGCCAATGAATTGCGCTACAGCCTCAAAGCGATAGCCCCGCTGGTAAAGGATGCCGACGTTAGTTTGATCAACGCCATCATCGGCAACCGCGATAGCCTCGAAGCGCAACGAAGGTATTTGTTTACCTACTGGACAGCCTACAACCCCACTGACCCTCAAAAATCTTACAACGAATACATGGAAGTGGCAAGGGCTGTTGATGAAATGTACAAATCCGGATTCGGTTATGGTTTTGAAACGGATCGTGGCGTGATCTTTCTGAAATACGGCAGGCCTGACGACATGATGACCGTAGAAACCGATCCCAGCGCCCCGCCATACGAAATGTGGCTATACAATGATTTTCCAAAAACCAATCAAACCCGCGTCAAATTCCTGTTTTACAACCCCTCACTGGCAACAAACGATTTCAGGCTCCTCCACTCTACCGCTATCGGAGAATGGAACAATCCGCAATGGGAGATTGAATTGTACCGAAACGCTCCAGATGAAATTGAAGGTAGTGATTTTATCAGCGGCACCAGGATGAGAGACGGTTATAACCGAAACGCCCGCCGTTTGTTCGAAGATTTTTGAACATATAATGGCTTGTAACCGAAGCGTGCTGTTGTGAAATTATGACAAACCCACATCGAGTACCATCATAATGCTAAATCCGATCAGCATGGAAATACTCACCATATCTGCATTGCCTTTCAAATGTGCCTCCGGGATCAATTCTTCAACGACCACAAATATCATGGCGCCCGCTGCAAAGGATAAAGCATAAGGCAAAATGGCGATCATATTCATAACGGCAATAGCGCCGACAACAGCTGCGACAGGCTCGACCACCGCTGACAACTGGCCGTAAAAAAATGCTTTGAATCGTCCCATTCCCTCTCGCCTCAAAGGTACCGAAACCGCTGTCCCCTCCGGAAAATTTTGCAAACCGATGCCGATGGTGAGTGCAATTGCCGCACCCAGCGTGGCTGATGGAAGTCCGTGGGCCACTGCGCCAAACGCCACACCGATAGCAAGTCCCTCAGGTATGTTGTGCAGGGTAATCGCCAAAACCAAAAGTACACTTCGCCTCCAATTGGTTTTCGGCCCTTCACTCTGATCCATTGCAAAACCAGGATGCAGGTGAGGAAGTATTTTGTCAAGACCGGCCAGGAAGAATCCTCCTGAAAGGAATCCGATCAGAGCCGGAAGCCAGGCGGGCAGATCAGAAGTTTCTTCAGCCATTTCAATAGCCGGAGCCAGCAACGACCAAAAACTGGCTGCAACCATCACTCCCGCCGCAAAACCAAGCATGCTGTCCAATACTTTTTGGTTTATTTTTTTAAAAAAGAAAACCAACCCGGCACCCGCTGCGGTAACTGCCCAGGTGAACATCGTCGCCAAGAACGCCTGAAAAACCGGGTCAAACCGGCTAAACCACTGGATCAAACTGTTTTCGTACATAAACACGTTTTGTTGATTTGTTTGAAAAGTCAACTCATAACTCATAACTAATAGCTCATAGCTCATAGCCTATAATTCCTGTCACCATCTCATCAATAAACATTTTAGTAAAACATTAATTTTTAATCTTTTTCTCAACCATAGCCTGCCCAGAGTAGTTATAACTCTTGCAGCCCGGAATGATAAAAATCAATGATGCAATTGATTTTAAACATTTCAACAGTAGCTGTTTTGCGCTATTATTGTTCATTACCAAACAGTTTAAAAATATGAAAATACTGATTGAAGCCCCATGGGAAGTTAATGATTATACGAAAAGTGTAATTGAAGACAAGTTACAAAAACTGAATAAAGTCAGCGACGAGATCATCCGGGCAGACGTATATCTCAAAACAGGAGATAGTTTTGCTCCCAACGATAAAATCATGGAGGTGCGCCTCCACGTGCCAGGACCGGATATCTTTGCCAGCGCAAACACTGATTCTTTCGAAAAAACAGCAAATGAAATCAGCAACAAGCTGAAAGTACAACTGCTGAAAAGTAAAGAAAAAAAGGGCAATTAATTCCCTTAAACCGGCACAACACAGCCTGGAGTGCATTGTCGCTCCGGTTGTGTTTGTTCCCTGGTTGCATTGAAAAAACGCCAAATCCTATAACCATGAAAAAATTATTTGTTTTATCCCCAATCCTATTTCTGGCCAGTATCCTATCGGCGCAGATCGAAGACCATGACATCGACATTTTCAAAGAAATGGCTCGAGAAGACCAGGAGATCATCTCTGCATTGACGCTTTATCCAAAGGAAATCCGCGAACTGATCTTCGAAGCTTCCACCCACCCCGAAACACTTATAAAACTGGCGAATGTTCAGAACCGCACCAGCGGTCAGTTCAAAAGCCTGATGCAAAACCAGCCCGAAGAAGTGCAGCGCAAGGCATGGGAAATGACCCGCTATCCCGGGCTGATCGACAAACTGGTAAAAGAACCCGGAAACGATGACGCCATCATCGGTCAGTATCCGGCAGATGTTCAGGAAACTGCAAAATCAATGGTTAAAACCAATTTATCCCTTTTGCAGGAAATTGCACGGCTGGATGCACTTTCGCAATCTACCTTTGCACGGATCGTTGGCGAGTTGCCCGAAAATGACCGGGCTACGTTCAATGAACTTATCAAATACCCGGAGATCCTCGACCTGTTGAATCAGAATATCGAGTTGACTATTTTGGGCGGCGACCTTTATAAAAAAGACCCCGAACTGGTGAGAAGACACGCCGATAGCCTCAACCTGGTCTATTCCCGCCAGCATGCCCTCGAATTGGAAGACTGGAGAAATAAACTGGAAAATGACCCGGAAGCTGTAAGCGAGCTAAAAGAGGCCACCGCTGAATTTGCAAAGGAATACGGTTTCGATGAATCGGAGATCACCCAAAACCAGGAACAACAAGTGGTTGATGATCTATATTACGACGATGAAGAATACGACTACGACGAGCCGCAAACCAGGGTTGTAGAACATCATTATTACCACTATCCGTATTGGTTTGGGTATCCTTACTGGTATTCCTATCCGTATTGGAGGCCATATCCTTTCTGGTACGAATGCGGTTATTACTGGAATCCCTACGGCGCCATCGTGGTTTACCACATGCCTTCTCCGTTTTTTATGCACTGGTATTTTTACAGGCCTTACCACCATTACCGTTACACACATCTGAGCAACCATTTTGTCAACCATTATTATGGCCACCGATCTTCGGGAAGCAGCATCACAGGAGCTGTAAAAAGCTGGAGAACGACCAATCGCGAGGTGGTCAGTGACGACTGGCTGGCAGACGAATCCAAAAGGGTTCCGGCGCTCAGGGAATTCGGAAAAATGGAAGATGCCAGGATTGCTTTTAATGAAAAAAATCCAAAAACCACACTGACTAAAAAGGAATTTGTGGAGAAAAACCAGAAATCATATCCGTATCTGAGCAGCGCCGTGAGACAAACCGAACCGGGAAAGGTGACTCAGCCAGAGAAGCCTGATGTTCAAAAACCGCCGGTGACCAGAGAAAAACCTGATGTGCAGAAACCGCCGGTGACCAGAGAAAAACCCGACGTGCAGAAACCGCCGGTGACCAGAGAGAAACCCGAAGTCCAAAAACCGCCGGTGACCAGGGAGAAACCCGACGTGCAGAAACCGCCGGTGACCAGGGAAAAAGAACCTGTGGTAAAACCTCCAAGAACCGAAACGCAACCGGTTCCGCAGCCACCGGTCAGAAAGGAAAGACCGATCATCAGGCTGAAAAAAGCGGAAGACTTTCACAAGCAAAATTGGGAGCAATCCACCCGCCCGCGTCAGCCTACAGTCAGGCCGAATATTTCACCAAGTAGAACAACACCCAGCACACCTCCAAGGCAACAAACTCCGCGAAAACGGGACAATTAAATTGGAGACACAACATTCCGGATTGGCATGAAGCCGATTTTTATAAAAAAACCAAAAGTCATCGTGGCTTTTGGTTTTTTTTTTTGATTTGTACAAAAGTTTTGTATTAAAAAAGCGGCCAGAAGCCCATCAGGATCAGCGCCAACAAAATGAGGATGACGATCCAGCGGAAAGTTCTCCAGGCTTTAGGGTGCTTGTGGAATACGATCTCAAAGGTTTCGGCAAAGAGAATAATTGCCAGCGCCAGAATGATGGTCATTACCCAATTGGTATTCCAGGCATCGAAGATGTAGCTCAACACCACGGTAACTATCGTCAAAAGGGTGTAGATCCTCGTTGACCAACTCAGGCTTTTATGAAACTGTTTCAGCGTTTTTCTTTCCATGTCAAATTCGGTTTGTTAAGTTGATTTGAGTACCAGCAAAGGGACTTTGGAGTTCAAAGCCATTTCTTTGGTAGCGCTGTGGTGGAGCAACTTGTCAAAAAAGGAACGCTGGGGCTGGTACATCGCCAGCATCTGTATCTCATGCTCCTGGATAAAATCGTTGAGGTTTTCGACCACATCGTCGCCGGGCAGGTTTTGAAAATGAATATTCAATTTAGGGCTTAAGTCGCTGAAAAAATCTTCGATCTCTGCCATTTTAGGCGCGCCTGTTATTTCATCTCCCGGATTGAAATGGATAAACCGGATCGTAGGATTTTCCATCTTGAGCAGACGGGTCATTTTCCAGGTTCTGAAAGGATCGGCGTCATCCAGATCGCTGGCGTAAGCGATTTTTTCAAGCCGGAATTGAGCGCCTTCAGGAACCACGATCACCGCACAATGCGCATTTTTCACCACTGCCGCGGCCACGCTGCCCATCATTTTTTCAAAAGCATTTTTTTGCCCTCTTGTGCCCATAATGATTATATCGGCTTCTTCGCGCTTTGCCGTATCCGAAATGACTTTGGCGGGAGTTCCCAACTCAATATTCGAAGTGATCGCCGGCTGGTTTTTCAATTGTCCTTCTAACTGCTCCTGGTTTTTGGCGATAAAATGAACGAGTTGCTCCCTGGCAGTTTCCAGCCTCAACTGTGTAGCCTGCGCCACCAGCACCGGAAAGTCCAAAGGCTCAGCTTCCGGGAATACAACATGCAATACCTGGATATTGGCTTTGAGCCGGTCGGCCAGCAGTAATGCATACCTGAACGCATTGGCAGCAGGCGCCGAAAAATCGGTAGTGAACAATATTTTTTTAGACTTCTCCATAATAAAGGGTTTTATTTTGGTCATTTAAAATTTTATTCGGTGTCCCGACTTTGTCGTCCCGCTTTTTCTCCAAAAAGCGGGATTCGATCGGGTATCGGGTATCGGGTATCGGGTGTCCGGTGTCCGGTGTCCGGTGTCCGGTGTCCCGACTTCGTCGGGATCTTCGCTACGCTTCGATCTGGTGTCTGGTGTCTATCGTCTGGTGTCTGGTGTCTAATGTCTGGTGTCTGGTTTGTTTTGAAAAACCTTGAACCGGAAACTACTTATCCTCCGGGTATTCGATCCTGATGTGATATATACTTTTCAGGAGTTTTTTGAATTCTGCTTTGCAAAGCTCCAGTTCTTCAAAAGTCATTTCAGAATTTTCAAGCTGGCCGTTGGTGATCTTGGCTGCGATGATCTTGTCCACCAATCCTTCGATATCATCTTCGGCGGGGCTTTTCATGCTTTTCGAAGATGCTTCCAGCGAATCGGCGAGCATCAGGATCGTTTGCTCTTTGGTGGTTGGGCGCGGTCCGGGATAACGGAAAAGGCTTTCATCGACATCGACGCCGGGGTTTTCTTTGATGTGGTTTCTGTAAAAATACTCTACGCGGGTAGTGCCGTGATGCGTGGTGATGAAGTCGATGAGCACTTGCGGCAGCCGGTGTTTTCTGGCCAGTTTCTCCCCGTCGATCACGTGATCAATAATGATCTTGGCGCTTTCGAGGTTCGACAAATTTTTGTGCGGGCTTTCGCCGCTTTGGTTTTCAATAAAGTAGTTGGGGTTGAAGGATTTCCCGATGTCGTGGTACAGCGCTGCAACCTTCACCAGGAGTTCGTCGGCGCCGATCCTGGAAGCTGCCGCTTCGGCGAGGTTGGCTACCTGCAACGAATGCTGCAAAGTGCCCGGAGCCTTCATGGAAAGGTCTTTGAGCAACTTGCGGTTCATGTCCGAGAGTTCCGCCAGCGTGATGGGAGAAGTAAATCCGAAGAGCCGCTCCAGCAGCGGAATGAGCGGATAAGCCAGCAGCACCAGGAAAACGTTGAGAAATATCCAGGTGTAAACCGACCAGTCCACTGTTTCTATCGACCCTTCTTTTATCAACGACAAACCGAGATAACCCAGCCCGTAAGCCAGAAAGATGTTGAGCATCGAAAAGAAAAACCGCGACCAGTCTCTGACCTGGATATTGGACAACACCGCGACGATACCTGCCAGCAGTTGTAAAAATGTAAATTCAAAACCCAACGATGACAGGAACCCGGCGATCAAAACGATCACGATGTGGGTAAAAAGCGCCAGGCGGCTGTTGTAAAAAATATTGATGACAATGGGCGCTATGCAGAACGGGATCATGTATGCGCTGAGGTTGGAATTCATCTCCACCACAAAAACCAAATAACTGTAGATGGCCAGCCACATTGTTATAAAGATCAATTGCCTGAAACTATTAAAAATGTGTTTTTGATAATATTGTAAATACGCTACAAAAACCCCAACGATCAGGGTAGTCAATAACAGGTAGCCGAAGAAAACGCCCAGGTGTGATTTTTTGGACGATATCTCCTGCTCGTATTTAACTTTGAAAGACAATAACTTCTGGTAAATTTCATCGGTGATGATGCCGTCTTCCTGTACGATCAATTCGTCTTTTCTCACCATTCCCTTTGCTGAAGAAACTGCCGCAAGCTGCGCTTCAAGGAATTTGTTCGTGAGCGCTTCGGAGTAAAAGACATTCGGTTTAAAGTTGTTTTTGAGCAGCGGGATCAAAAATTCAGCTTCTTTCAACCCGCTGCTGAACAGCGAATCGACGATAAGTCCTTCGATCTTGCCTTCCTTAAAAAAACTCTGAAGCGTGCGTTGTTGTGCAGTATTGCCCCGCATCAGGTTGATGACAAACTGGTCGGGCTTTCCGGTATGCTGCTCATCGAGACGGATGATGCCATTGTCGTAAACAAAATCAATGAGGCGGTAACCATAGTTGAGATACAAAGCCGGTCGGTTGACCACATCTTTGTACAATTCGCCGGAACCGACACTGCCGAGCTGTCGGTTGAAGGCTGCGAGAAAAGATTTTTTTTCTTCCCTTGCAATGTTGGCGTCCATCTCGTAATAGGGAGAAAAAGCCGATCTAAGCTCTTGAGTTTCCGTTTCGATGAGTTCACCCGGTTTCAGGATGGCAAACTCAAACGGGGCATATAAGTCATCGTATTTCCAGGATTGCCCATTGTTAAAATCATACTTAAAGCGGGCATTGTTTGGATAAAGGTAGCTGATAAAAACCACCACAAGCAAAACAAATACATACTTGAAAAAATGGGGTAAATTCTGGATCGTTGATGAAAGTCTGCTGGTCATAGTAGTTGTTGCGATGTTAGTCCAAGCCGGATGGTTTTGCGCTTTTACCGGAAACCAGGATAAATATAGCCAACGATCTTTAATTGTTTATAGTTTATTGTTTGTAGTTTTTAGTTCGTAGTTAAATAAAAAAGTAACGATGAACAATGAACTACAAACCACGAACCATGAACAAAAAGTTTATTTTCTCGGATTCCAGATGACTTCTTCGGCTCCCAGGTCTTTGGCGATCTGGCGGCACAGCACAAAAAGATAATCGGAAAGGCGGTTGAGGTAGTGGATGATGATCGGCGGTATGGCAGCTTCGAGATTCAGGGCAACGACCAGGCGCTCTGCCCGGCGGCAAACACAACGGGCTACGTGACAATATGAAACATGCGGATGCCCTCCCGGAAGTATGAAATTTTTCAATGGCGAAAGATTGGCGCTCATTCGGTCGATCTCCTTTTCCAGCAATTCAACATCGGCCTCCACAATATCGGGAGTGGGCAGGTTTTTGTCGGGATCGCTGGCAAGGCTCGCCCCGATGGTGAACAGCCGATCCTGTACTTGTTTCAAAACAGCGCGGATATCTTCCGTACCGGCAACATCGCGCACCAGCCCGATGAAGGAATTCAGTTCGTCAACCGTACCGTAAGCATCGATGCGGATGTGGCTCTTCGGCAGTCGTTTTCCGCCAAATAGCGAGGTGTCGCCTGTGTCTCCAGTTTTTGTGTATATTTTTAATGGCATGTTGATGTGTTGATGTGGTGATGTGGTGATGTGCAAAAATCACCGTTAAGAAGTTACCCGAAGATAATACTTTACAAGGAAGCCTTTGTGGTGTCCGGATTATTTTTTTTGGTGATTACAATTGCGGGGTATTCTCCGAATGTGCTCATGAACCTGCTGTATTTATCCTCCAACTTCATCAAGTTTTTTAATAGCTTTTCTCCAAATAACCACTTGTGAATAAAGAGCTTCAGGAAATATTTATTTGTGCTTCTCCAGCAATAAAACTCTATGTCGTTGCAAAAGCAAAGGATTTTTTAAACCAATCCGGGCTGTGCGCATAAAAGTATAACCTGGGTTTTGACCTGACCAACCTGACATATAACTTTCCAGCAAAGTGCCGGAATATTCTATAAAGTTGTACGACGTTCAATGAAATATTCATAAACCAACTGTTGTAAAACCAACAATATATTATCACAATTTTCGAGTTTGGTTTTGCAACCCGGTACATTTCATTTACAGCAGTCAATTGATCTCCTTTAGGAATATGATACAAAGTGTGTTGGCAAAGTACTGCATCACAGGCGTTATCCCGGATAGGGATATTTGTGATATCTGCACACAGATAAATTCCTTTTATTTTCCAACCTTTTCTAAATTTATCTTAGCCTGGATCAAGGCATTTATTGAAATGTCTGCACAAATCCTGTATTCAAAACCATCAGAAAGCGAAAGATACTCCGGCAATCCGATCGGACCGGAAGCTACATCAAGCAAGTATTTGCCAACTGGCGGTAAAAACCTGGAAGCCTTCGTAAATGAGTTTTTGATATAGTCGGCAGAAACGCCCCGGAAATCAACCCATTTGGGGCTGTCTCCATAAATTTTAAATGAATCTTTTACTTTGAAATTCACTTCATTGTAATAATCAAACACTCGTTTTTTATCAAAGGAAATCTCCGGCCGGATGTCATCGCCGCTCCCGATGAATAATGCGTATTGCGTATGCAGTATGATGATCTCTTCAAAAACCGGGTAAAAATAATTTTTTGAATGATCGATCAAGCCGCTTGTTAATTTTCCAAAACCATCGAATTTTTCAGGGATATTAAAAGCCGAAAACTCATTTTTATCAATCAGAATGAGGCTGTTCCTGGTTATAGGGCAAATGAAGTTGGGTAAAAATTCCATTGATTACTTTATCTGTTGTGGTTTTATCGTTGGAGCAAGCTTTGAGAAGGGGATGGAGGTTGGATGTTATTATTATTAAAAAACCTAAATTCGGCTTGGTGAGAATTTTCAAATCATAACTCATTGTTGATCGCTTATGCTACAAGTTTACCATGTTTTTTTATGTTCTTGTAAATCAGTGTTGCCTTATATTTTTCCCACTCTGGTTTTGTCTCGATGATAGAGGTTATTACCTGCTCGTTTTCCAGTTCAATTTCATAAAGCTTGTTCCTGATCAAATCTTCCGTTTCAGTATTAACAGGTTCATTCAACAGGATCAAAAAATCCCAATCCGAATCCATAGTCACCACTTGCTCTGGAGCCAAACAGGATTACTTTGGCATCTTTGTCAATCGATTTTACCGCTTCCTTTACTTTTTCCGGTATTTGATTAGGCTTTGACTGCATACAGTTCATTTACATTATTCTGAAATATACACCGATTATCAATGCTCTTCAACATTTACCTAGGTTCAATTTATGTAATAACCTCATACCTTATCTCCATTTTTGTCTTATAACCCGCTACCTACTGCGTAGAAGGCGAGAAAACGCTCACAACGTTATTGTTGATCTCGTCGGATTCGACGAGGCCGTCTCGGAGGCGGATGATCCGGTGGGTGTGCTCGGCGATCTCATTCTCGTGGGTCACAATGATGATTGTATTCCCACTTTGATGGATCTTTTCGAAAATGCCCATGATCTCCACAGAGGTTTTGGTGTCCAGGTTTCCGGTAGGTTCGTCGGCCAGGATGATGGAAGGGTTGTTGACGATGGCTCTGGCGATTGCAACGCGCTGCCGCTGGCCGCCCGAAAGTTCGTTAGGTTTATGCGTTACGCGGTCTGCCAGCCCGACTGCTTCGAGGGCATCCATAGCCATTTCATTTCTGTGGGATTTGCTGATACCGGCATATACGAGTGGCAGCCCCACATTTTCCAGCGCCGTCAATCGTGGCAAAAGGTTGAAGGTCTGAAATACGAAGCCGATCTCTTTGTTGCGGACTTCAGCCAACTCACTGTCCGTCATTGTACTTACATTGATGCTATTGAGGAAATATTGTCCGCTCGAAGGCGAATCCAGGCAGCCGAGCAGGTTCATCAAGGTAGATTTTCCGGAACCGGAAGGCCCCATCAGGGCAACGTACTCGTTCCTTTCGATATCCAGGGTGATCGACTGAAGCGCATGCACCACCTCAGACCCCATATAGTAAGTTTTTCGAAGCTCTTTTACAGAAATTAAATTGTCCATCGCTTTTTTGTTTGCAAGTTACAAAAGATAGCCAAAGTATCACGCAGGCATTTTGAAAAATGGCCCGTTTTGTAAATATCAGGGCAAAGCGCAATGCTGAGAAGTATATTGGTGTAAACGTGTATTAGTGTGAAAGTCATATTTGACAGCTTATAGCATTATTATTCACCTTTCCTGTCTAATTTCCTCCAAACTCACACTCACACTCACACTCAAACTGCTTCTCACCCCGCAAACCAAGTCCCTCCCGCATCATCGAGCGGAATGCAGCCATCGTAATCGCCGGGAATCGGATCGTAAACCAGGAATTGTTTCGAACCGGCTTCCGAGGTAAAATAACCCAGTAGCGTCAGCTCTTTCATGGCAAACCAAAAAGTCCTGGCATCCGGATCGGCTTTGATCGTTTTAAAAGCCTGGGGTTCTACTCGTTTCAGTATTTCGGTTTTTTCATCATCAGTACAGTTGATAAAAGATTTTCCAAAAGTGTCTTTGGTTTTCTTCTCCAGTTCGGCCAGACCATTTTTAAAAAACGTTTGGGCTTCAGCCGTTTCGTTATCCTTCAGATGAATGTCGATGAAACTGTAAACGCCTGCCTCGATCGCGCCGGGAGAATCGGTTTCCGGGAGGATACACTCCGCGATATGTGCCACGAGATGCCCTTCGTCTTTGCTCAAAAACGAAGGCTTCCAGCTTTTGAGTCCTCCGGCAGGCGGCTCTGCTTTGCACCCTTTGAGCACTCCGGCAATGGCAGAAGCCGAGACGGCATAGCCCATCAGCAAAGCCGTTCTTTTGATCGCATTTCTCCGGTTGATAGTATTTGTTTCCATAATGGATTCAGTTTTTCAATTTATAAATCGCCTTTTTTCAAAGCATCCACGGCAAAGCTGGCAGCGCGGGCGGTCAGCGCCATGTAGGTCAGCGACGGGTTCTGGCAGGCAGAGGAGGTCATGCAGGCTCCGTCGGTAACGAAAACATTGGGAACGGCGTGGATCTGGTTGAATTTATTGAGCACGGAAGTTTTGGGATCGCGACCCATCCGGGCAGTTCCCATTTCGTGGATACCATTGCCGGGGTTGACGAAATTATCATAAGTTTTGACATCGACAAAACCTCCGGCTTCCAGCATTTCGGCAGCCGAGTCAGCCATATCGATACGCATGGCTTTTTCATTGTCTTTGAATTCACAGTCGATATTCAGCGTAGGCAACCCATCGATATCCAACTTGTCGTAATTGAGCGAGATTTTGTTTTCGTAATAAGGCAGGCATTCGCCGAAGCCCGTTAATCCCATTTGCCATTTTCCAGGCAGGATCAATTCATTTTTGAACGATTCACCAAAGCCCATTTCTTTGATGGCGCGTGTCCAGTTGGTGCGACTGGCAGCGCCCTGATAGCCAAAACCGCGGAGGTAGTCCTTTCGCTGTGATTTTTTATCGATGTTGCGAAATCGGGGGATATAGATCCCGTTGGGTCTTCTGCCTTTGTAATATTTATCGGCAAAATCTTCGTGGTAGCCAAAGGCGCCTGCTCTGAAATGGTGATCCATGAGGTTGTGCCCCAACTCGCCGCTGTCGTTACCCATGCCCTCCGGGAATCTATCTGATTTGGAGTTCAGGAGTATCCAGGTGCTGGCCAGTGCGCTGGCGTTCACAAAAATAATGCTGGCGAAATATTCCGTTTTCTCTTTGGTATGCTTGTCCAGAACTATTACCCCGCTGGCTTTTTGCTTTTCATTATCAAAAATGATCTCGGTGACAATGGAGTCTGGCCGCAAGGTCATGTTGCCTGTTATTTCGGCGGCGGGCAAGGTGGCGGCCTGGCTGCTGAAGTATGCACCATAAGGACAGCCCCGGATACAGCGGTTGCGGTATTGGCATTTTCCCCTGCCGTTGTGAGGCTGTGTGAGGTTGGCGGTTCGCCCGATGGTCATCACACGACCTGCGAAATTTTCAGCGATCTTTGTTTTCAGGTGGGTTTCCACACAGTTCATTTCCATCGGTGGTAAAAACTTTCCGTCGGGAAGCTGGAGCAACCTTTCTCTCTGTCCGTTGATCCCTGCAAACGATTCCACGTGATCGTACCAGGGAGCCAGCTCTTCGTAACGGATCGGCCAATCGATGGCGATCCCTTCTTTGGCGTTGGCTTCAAAATCCATGGGACTCCAGCGATAGCTTTGCCTGCCCCAAAGCAACGAACGGCCACCGACGTGGTAGCCGCGGATCCAATCGAAAGGTTTCACTTCGGTGTAAGGATGCTCCAGGTCGTTCACCCACCAATGTTTTGTGGATTCTTTGACGGTGTAACCGGTGCGGTTCTGGATCGGATATTTTTTCAGTTCCTTCAGCGGCATCCTGTCGCGATGCGGAAAATCCCAGGTATCGAGGTTTGCGGTGGGATAATCGCCGTGTTTTACGTTGCGGCCTCTTTCGAGTACCAGGGTTTTCAGGCCGTTTTCACAAAGCTCTTTGGCAGCCCAGCCGCCGCTGATGCCTGTTCCGATGACGATGGCGTCGTAGGTTCTTTCTTCCTTTCCGGTAGAATTGAAATACATGGTTTGGATTTATGGTGTTTAAAAAGCACCTGACTTTTGGGTTTGCAAACCTGAATTTAATAAAATAATTCTTTGTGCAGAGTTGAAATTTATTGTTACTTTTCGCAATCCATGGCCATTTCATTTATGGTGCTTGCATTTTGAGGCGAAGGAAGAGTAGTATAAATTAAAAGTGGGAAGTTGTGAAATTGTCGAGTCGTAGCATAGGTATGCTGGTGTATTCGTGTATTGGTGTATTAGTTATTTCGGTTCGCCGTTTACTGTTTACCGTTCACCTTTTTCCTTTCTTCGACGACAGCCGTTATTGATTAAACCTTTTAATACATGAAAAATACTTTTTGGGGATTGCTGGTCTTGAACATGATGCTGTGCGGTAGCGCTTTTTCACAAAAAACCGGCGATGAATTACACAGCGCTGACTCGCTCATCCGGCTCGGTCAATTTCAAAATGCTTTGACGCTGGTGAACGGAGTCATTGAGAATAAAACCTCGCGGTTTGTGCAGTCCAATGCCTATTTCCGGCTCGGACATATCTATCTCGGATTGAAAGATTTCGACAAAGCGGTTTATTACAACAAACAATCGCTGGACATCCGGAACAATCTCATGTATGAACTGATCTCTGAAAATTACTTGCTCTTCGGGTTGATCGAGCTGAAAAAAGGGAACGACGACCTGGCCCTGAACCACTTTTTGAAGGCCAGTGAATTGCCCTTCGAATCTTATGATTATGCCGGGCTTGTGTACGCTTACATCGCCCTGACCTATTACAGGAAAGGTGAAATCGAACAGGTTCTTCACAACTATAAAATTGCCATGAAAACCTGGATGACCGCTTACAAAGAAGGACAACCATCTGATATAAATCGTTTCCGGGTCAGACGAGGCAAGTTGTATTATGACAATTTTTTTGTCGGCTATTTATGAAAAAGCCGATGATGAATGGTTCAAAAAAATTCCCAACTCACAACTATTGGTAGTTTCAAAAGGGTTCAGTATATTAGCAAAAATTAATTATGTTTCAAAACAACATGAACATGAATGCCACACGCTTACTCCTCACCTTTTTCTTTTTCACAATTTCACAACTGACATTTGCACAAAATCCCTTCGACGTAGCGATTGAACACATCAAGCGGACTTCCGATTACGAGCCTGTCGATCTGGTGGATATCATCCTCACGGATCAGTATCAAACAAGGCACAATGGAATGACGCACGTCTATCTTCGCCAGCGCTTCGAAGGCATTGAGATTGAGGGCGCCAATGTCAATTTCAACATCCCCGAAACCGGCAGGGTAAGCAGCTTTGGCGGAAGTTTCGTCAAAAACCTGAGCCAGAAAATCACAACCACAACACCGCAGATCACGCAGGAGCAGGCTTTGCAACAGGCTTTGACACATTATGGCATCATGGCTACCCCACCCTTTTCCGTTTTGGAAAACCCTGGAGGAAAGGAACAAAAACTGGTTTTTGACAAAGGAGATTTTGCATTGGAAAATATCCCCGTGCGGTTGGTTTATGTTCAGGGAGAAGATGAAACTTTGCAACTTGCCTGGGAATTACACATCTATGAAACCAGCGCGCACAATGCCTGGGTTGTGTATCTGGATGCAGCAACGGGAGCGGTTTTGAAAGATTACAACCTCGTTGTGCATTGCCAATTCGATGAAGGCTATCATTTTTCAAAAACCCAAACTATTTCCACAACGGAATCCATCATTTCGATCAAACAAAACGCAATGGTGGTGGATGAAAGTTACCGCGTTTTTGCCATGCCGGTAGAAAGCCCCAGCCACGGAGGCAGAACGCTGGAAATAAGTCCCTGGGAGCAGGCCGGCGACGCCGGAACCCTGGGCTGGCATAACGACGGAGATTTTATCTCCGAATATACCAGAGGCAACAATGTCGATGCCTACGAAGATAACAACAACTCGAACGACCCGTCCGGTGGAGATGCCGCCCGCGCTCATGGAGGATCTAACCACGAATTCGATTTTCCACTGGATCTGGAAGCCAATCCGCTCACCCAACAGGATCCCATCATTACCAATCTTTTTTATTGGAACAATATCATCCACGATGTCATGTACCAGTATGGTTTTGACGAGCCATCCGGAAACTTCCAGGCTGACAACCTCGGCAGGGGTGGCGCCGGTGGAGACTACGTTCGTGCGGAAGCGCAGGACAACATCAACGGCCCCGGAAACAATGCCAATTTCTACACGCAAAGTGACGGCATCCGGCCGCGTATGCAGATGTACCTTTGGGATGCCGTAGGCGGTGATTCGCTGGAAGTGAATGCTCCCGGAAATGTCGCCGGTGATTACATCATGGTCTTGGCTGCTTTCGGTGGAAACCTGAATAATCCCTTGACGGGAAATGTGGTGGAAGTCGATGACGGCAGCGGAAATCCGACTTTAGGTTGCAATGCGCTGGTGAATGGCGGTGAGATCAGCGGTAACATCGCTCTTGTGGATCGTGGAAGCTGTGAGTTTGGCACTAAATGCCTTCGCGCTCAAAACGCCGGCGCTATCGCCGTGATCGTTTGCAACAACGTGTCCGGCAACCCGATCGCTATGGCGCCGGGAGGACAAGGCGGCCAGGTGAATATTCCCGCCGTGATGATCCGCCAGGATGATTGTGCAACCATCCGCACACAACTTAACAATGGCCTCAACGTCACGATGGTGGACAGCCCTTCCCCACCGAAGCTGGACAGCGATCTCGACAATGGCGTGATCGTCCATGAGTACGGCCACGGCATTTCCAATCGACTGACCGGCGGGCCGAACAACGTGGGTTGTTTGAGCAATGCCGAGCAAATGGGCGAAGGCTGGAGCGACTTCTTCGCAATTTGGATGACCACCCAATCCAGCGATCAGCACTATCAGCCGCGGGGCATGGGCACTTACCTCGTTGGCCAGCCGACCAATGGCAAAGGGATCCGCCCTACTGCCTACTCTACGAGCTTTGCCATAAATGCATCTTCTTATGGAAATATTCATAATTCCTCGCTGATCTCACAACCGCACGGCATTGGTTACCTGTGGTGCACCATGCTCTGGGACCTGAACTGGGCGATGATCAATGCGCATGGTTTCGATTCCAATTTTTACAACAGCGGCAGCTCGGCAGGCAATATCCTGACCCTGCAACTGGTCATGGACGGGCTGAAAGGCCAGCCCTGTAGCCCCGGCTTTGAAGACGGCAGGGATGCTATCCTCGCCGCCGATCAGGCCAACAACGGCGGCGAAAATACCGATATCATCTGGAATGTGTTTGCGCGAAGGGGCATGGGCTATTCCGCCAGCCAGGGTAGCTCCAACAACCGTTTCGATGGCAACCAGGCCTTCGATCTGCCGCCCGGAGTACCTCAAATGACCGAAGAAGAATTGTTCGGGTTTATGCCGCTTCCTGTCGAACTGGTCGCTTTCAACGCAGTGCCAAACGAAACGGAAAAACGGATAGAACTTTTCTGGAACACAGCTTCCGAAACAAATAATAAAGGGTTTGAAGTTTTGCGAAGGACTGAGGCAAACCCTGCTTATGAAATCATTGGCTGGGTAGCCGGCGCCGGAGATAGTTTCGACCGCCTGTATTACCAGTTTTATGATAAAAACGTCGATGCCGGCACGCGGTATTATTATCAGTTAAAGCAGGTGGATTTCGATGGAAAATTTTCCAAATCTCCACTGGTGACAGCAATGCTCAGCGGGCTGGAAGCAGAGATCGAAGTATTTCCCAACCCGACAGCAGATATAGCCGTCATCAGGTTGTCGTCCATTTTCTCCGGAAAAAATCTGGTGCTGAAAGTCATCGATGCGAAAGGACAACTGATCGATCAGCAGCCTTTTGTCGCCGCCGACAATGCTGAACTGGAAGTCAACTTCTCGCACCTCGCCGAAGGGGTTTATTTTATCCAGGTTGATATGGATGGTAAAACGGTGACGAAGCCTGTGTTTTTTAAAAGGTGAGGGGGGATTTTTTTGTAATAACTTCTGTCCTTGTTGAAATTTAGCTATGGGTTTGATTGAAATTCATAGAACTTACCGGGCAATTGGTACCTTTTGATAGCAATGTGCCTACCATTCATCGGTACGGACAGAAAGCCGGGCATCGGGGTCATTGCTACTGAAGGTCACTGAAATTGTTCCCGCTCCGAAAAACCTGGAGGCACTTTGTCGCTGACCAGCTTTCAGGTTGAAAATAGTGGTGCCGCCCAAAGGATGGCTTACTTTGACTTCGCCTTTGGTACACTCACTCCCTGCCAGTCCAAATTCCAGCGTAGTATTTTGCAATGCCCAGGCATTGGTTTTAGTACTTTTTCCCGGCTCAAGGGTCCTGACACTGCTTTTGCCTTGTAGCCCGGGCGCCGATATTACTTTGCGCGGCGCAACGATATCCAACTGAACGGCTGTGCCTTTTTCGGCATTTTCATTCCCTGCCGGAAACTGCGCTAAAATGGTTCCGGGCGCTTTGTCGCAATTCGAAAGCGAATTCCGAATGATCGGATTCAACCCCAACGCCGCCAGCTTTTGATTGCCATCCTTTTCAGACATATTTACAACATTTGGCACGGTTACTTTTTCAATCGTATTCTGCACCGGGACAAGCTCTTGCATTTCTTCTTCGGGAGCCGCTGCAAGGACTTCCTCGTTAATTGATGACCCGCTATTCCGCTGAAAAATAATAAATAGCACCAAAAGCACAGCCGCAACCAGCCCGGCGATACCGAACAATTGCTTATTCATACCTTTACGAGGAGAGGATTTATAGTCTGAAACTACGGGCGCTGCCGCCGCCCCAGCCGTAGCAATTGGCTGAGCGCTATGCAACACCTGGATGAGTTGCTGAAGCCCTTGGTTATAATTTGCAGACAGATCGATGTATTGCAGGCGCCGCAAACGGAAAGGCACACTACAGGATCGATGGATGACCGGGATCACCTGCTTGTTTTCTTCCAGCGCAAAGGATACTTCATCCATGACATTATCCGAGCTGACGGAGGTAGGCGACAGCACTACCAATAAGGTTTTGCAGGCATGCAGCGCATCTTCAATAGCCCTGTCCCAGCGCTTACCGGCTTTTATATCCAACTGATCGAGCCAGATGTTTTCACCGGCGGCGCGAAGGTCTTTAGCCAGTTTTAATACGAAAGCGCTATCATCACGTGAGTAGCTGAAAAAGATGTGCTGGTTTTCCATATTTCCCTTTTGAATATCCCGGATACCGGGTAAATGCTTAAAGATATTAAATATGTTGTAAACTCAGGATATGTTGGGTAAGGCATGAGAGGAAAATGGTTGGGACCATTACACCCTTTTATACTTGTTCACGGATAAACCCGCCTGACGGCAAGGACAGGTTTCGGATTTTTCTTTTCCCGAAATTTTCAGTGAACAGTTATACCGATCCCGACACGTCGGGAATTAATTTTTATAATCCGAAACCCGCCTGACGACACGGGCAGGTCTATGCGGTGTCGTGTATACGTTTTCAATTTAGCCTTTTCTGGTTTTTGTATTGATTTTCGATATTGTTTTCCAATAGATGTAGCCGGCTTGTCCATATCTTTTATTGCAAAATCAATTGCTCCTTTAATCAAAACCCGGAATTGATTATCTTTGTACAAACTTGCGAACAAGTTTGTCAACTTTCTGAATATGAGCGCTTT
>CAZKDA010000024.1:0-33178 GCA_964551455.1 uncultured Saprospiraceae bacterium | reverse complement strand
TCTACTAATTTAAGGAAAGCTATAGCTATCGCCGGTATCGGCGATTTAGTTCAACATTAGTGGAAACGCAACCCATTACGTATATTTTTGCAATATACGCCAGCTAATATCGCAAAAATTTCCTAATCCCCAACACTATTTTCTCCACTTCTTGAAACAAATGCCTTTGAATGCTTTGAGCTAGGTTATCATCAAATCATCAAATCATCAAATTAGCAAATTACCACATCAACTACCCTCTGCTCCCCAACTCCACCACCTCCATCTCACTGATCCTGGCGGCGTCGATCGCGAAACGGACGACGGTTTTTATTTTGTGGAAGCCATAGTTGCCGCAGGCGCCGGGGTTGATGTGGAGCAGGTTGTATTTTTTGTCGGGCATGATCTTGAGGATGTGGGAATGGCCGCAGATGAACAGGTCGGGAGGATCGGATTGCAGGATTTCGCGGGTTCTTTGGTTGTATCTTCCGGGGTAACCGCCGATGTGCGTGATCCAGACGTCCATCCCCTCGCAATCGAAACGCAGATCCTCCGGAAAAGTCCTCCTCATGCGGGCATCGTCGATATTGCCGTAAACGGCGCGGAGCGGTTTGAATTGTTCGAGCTTTTCCACCACCTCCATGGAGCCGATGTCGCCGGCATGCCAGATTTCATCCACGGCAGCAAAGTATTTGAAGATCGATTCGTCGAGGAATCCATGCGTATCCGACATCAGGCCTATTTTTTTCATAGCGGGTGTTTACAATGGAATATTCCCGTGTTTTTTCCGGGGTAGCTTAGCCGATTTATTTTTTAGCATGGCAAAAGCCTTGATGAGCTTCCTGCGGGATTCTGCGGGATGGATCACCTCGTCGATAAAGCCGCGTGCGGACGCGATGTAAGGATTGGCAAATTTTTCGGCATACTCCGCTTCCTTTTCCGCCAGCTTGGCTTCGGGGTCGTCGGCGCGTTCGATCTCCTTTTTAAAAATGATCTCGGAAGCGCCTTTGGCGCCCATCACGGCAATTTCGGCGGAAGGCCATGCGAAATTCATATCAGCGCCGATGTGTTTCGAGTTCATCACATCGTAGGCGCCGCCATAGGCTTTGCGCGTGATCAGCGTTACTCTGGGCACAGTAGCTTCGCTGAAGGCATAGAGCAGTTTCGCTCCGTTTACAATGATGCCGTTCCACTCCTGATCTGTACCCGGCAAAAATCCCGGCACATCCACGAGCACCAGCAATGGGATATTGAAACAATCGCAAAAGCGGACGAAGCGTGCGCCCTTTTTAGAACTATCCACATCCAGCACGCCCGCCAGGCTCATCGGCTGGTTGGCTACGATGCCTATGCTCACGCCCGCCAGCCTTGCAAAGCCGACAACAATGTTCGTCGCGTAATTTTCATGGATCTCAAAAAAAGAACTTTCATCCATGATCCCGCGGATCACTTCCCGCATATCGTAAGGCTCGTGGGTATTTTCCGGAATGATTTCGGTAAGATACTCGCGGTATTCATCGCCCAAGATGTATGGCAACACAGGCACTTCGTCTTCGCAGTTTTGCGGGATATAGCTCAGGAGCTTTTTGATCTTTTCGATGCAGTCGATATCATTCGACGAAGTGAGGTGGGTAACGCCGGACTTTGTGGAATGCGCCGATGCGCCGCCCAGTTCTTCTGCCGTAACGGATTCGTTGGTCACCGTTTTCACCACATTGGGGCCGGTGACAAACATGTACGAAGTACCTTCCACCATAATGGTAAAATCAGTCATCGCCGGTGAATACACCGCGCCGCCCGCGCAAGGGCCCATGATCGCTGATATCTGCGGTACCACACCACTGGCCAGCACATTCCTGTAAAAGATATCGGCGTAACCTCCCAAAGATTTCACTCCCTCCTGGATGCGCGCACCCCCGGAGTCGTTGAGGCCGATGACAGGAGCGCCGTTTTTCATCGCCAGGTCCATGATCTTGCAGATCTTTTCGGCATGGGTTTCGGAAAGTGATCCGCCGAAAATGGTAAAGTCCTGCGCAAAAACGTAAACCAGCCTGCCGTTCACGGTGCCGTATCCTGTGATTACGCCGTCGCCATAGAAGATTTGTTGCTCCATCCCGAAGTCGAGGCTGCGATGCGTCACCAACATGCCTATCTCTTCAAAGGAACCTTCGTCCAGCAAAAAATGAATGCGTTCGTGAGCCGTGAGCTTTCCTTTGTCGTGCTGTTTTCTGATCCGGTCGGGGCCACCTCCCTGGCTCGCTTCTTCGATTTTTTTCTTAAGCTCCTGTAGCTTGTCTTTCATGTGTTTAAAATGTCTTTTTGTGAAGTTGTTGAGTTGTGAAGTTGGAAAGTTGCGGAGCTGTGAAGTTGTGAAGTTGCTGGTTGCTAGTTACAAGTTGCTAGTTTGGTTCATGGTGTCAGGTTCACGGTTTCCGGTTCATGGTGTCAGGTTTCTAACAACTAACTGTACTGACACAAAAACTTGTACCCGTGAGGCATTTAAGTAACCAAGAATCACTGAAGCAAAACGTTTTCAAACTGGTACTAAGATTATATGTCAATACAACTAAAAACTAACAACTATACACTAACCACTTTTTAAAACCTCCCTTCCGCCACGCAAGTCAATCCGAATAATTTATTTAACCTTCTAAAATTCATTTCAAAAATATTGTATTGTTTTAATGCAAAATTCAGGGGCGCCGGAAGCGGTTTCATGTCGGAAGCTTCAGGGCTGGTCATGTTCTTTTCATTTCGCTTCAGCCGCCGTACTGCCCAGACCATTGGAAATATAGAACCGTAAATGTAATATAGATCATCGATATCACAATCGCAGGATTCCAAAAGTTTTTTGAGCATGGGAATGGTGTAACGACGATAGTGCCCCAGATAGACATCGTGGCTCGACCAAACGCTCATGAACGCCGGCACCGTGATGAAATAATAACTATTTTCACCAACAGCTTTTTTTATTTCCTCCAGGATAACACGGTCATCTTCGATATGCTCCAGCACATCCATCATAATCACGACACAATCGCTGATTCCCTTTGGAATGTAGCGGAGCTTTCTGATCTTATCGTGCTTTGTGGATTCCAGTTCTTCGTCGCTGTAACCGATGTCGATCAGGAGGGCTTCATCGATGGATTCCGGGAAAGCTTCAAAAAGCTCTTTAGCAAAAAATCCTGAGCCGGAACCGAAATCAATGATGGTAAATTTCTGCGCGTTTTGCCGGGTCAGTTTTTCAAAATAGCGAAATAGCGGGATTTTTTTCGATTGGTAGTACCAATGCGTTTTGGGATCCACACCGCTTTCCAGTTCCTTTAAATCCATATCATTAAGGCGCTTTTGATGATTGGCCGAAGATTTTGTTTTTGAAAATATTCCCCGCAGATACCGCTGAATTACGCAGAAAGAAAAACTTCTCAATTATCTGCGTTGATCAGCGGTATCAGCGGGGCACTTTTCTATATCTTATAGAATTTCACAGAACTCCGGGTTAAATCCCATTCCGCGAAAATAACTTCCCAAATCAGGATATTTGTTCGACGCAGAAAGACGCTGATTTTTATGATTTTTTATGTTTATAATTTTTTTTGTCTGCCACGAGCTACTTCAAACTATTTCTGATTGGCGATCAGCTCTTCGAATGCCTCATTCAATTTCACTGCCGGCTCGTAATTCGGATCGGCAGCCAGCGATTGTTTTACGAGGTTGTACGCCTCGGTAGCGTTTTGCTGGAAATAGGCTTTTTTCGCCTGAAAATACAATTCTTTTGCACGAAGATTGAGCTGTTGAGCAAATTGAATCCCGACGTCGTAGATCTGTGCGATGTTTCCACCCACCTCGTCATACTTTTCGAGCGCGGCAATGGCCTTCAGGGGTTGGTTTTCACGGGCATAGATCGAGACCAGGTAATAGTAGCTGGCGTTGTACTTGTAATTCAGCTTTGTCATGCGTTCCAGTGTGGCCTTTGCGCTTTCGTTGTCGCCGGTGTTGAGATAATACAGGCTCAGCGCCATCAGGCCGTTGATATGGGTTTCCGACAATTTTTGATATTCGTCGATGGCTTCTTTCGCTTTTGGAAAATTGCCCGACAGCATGTAATTATTGGCCAGCCCCAGCCAGGCGGTTTCGTTTTTGGGATGTTGTTGTGTTTCTTTTATAAAAAGCTCGATCGCCTTTTGATGATCCTTAGCCTTTTCCGCTTCGGTAGCATGGAAATCGTACAGCTCGCTGCTGCGTTTTGAAATCGCGCCGAGTATCGCTCCGCCTGCTGTTTCGGTATGGATCACTTCGGCAGGAGGCCATGCTCCGTTGTCCATCTGTTCTTCGTTTACAAAGCGGGAAATGAACATAAAATAATCCCCCTGCGATTCCGCCCGTTCATCGTAACGGACGTACATCACTTTAGCATTCGGGATCTTTTTTGTCAGATAATGAGCCGCCGGAACGTAACAGTTGGTGTGAATGATCACCTCCTCTCCTTTTTTGATCCGCTCGTCATTTTCAGCGATCCAACTGCACATATTTTTTATGGAAGTCATCCAATAGTCGGTTTCGTAATTGCCATAAGCGGCTTTCGTACCGCCAAAAATTTCATTGAAATAAGTGTATTGATACGGATGGTTTTTTACCGCCCACCATGCCGGCAGCGCCATCAGGGCGATCAACCCTACACTGGCAATCCACTTCAGCGGACGCATTGCGATCACCTGGTTCCAGCCCCAGGCGGCCAGCACAGCCAACACCGGGTAAATAAACAAAAAGTGGCGCATCCCGTCGTAAAGCGACGATCCCTTGAACACCGCATAAGCCACCGGGAATATGGCAGTAAACAGGATGAACATCAAAGGTAAATAGTCGATCTTTTTTAATTTTATAATATAAAAAACCGCAAAAAAAGCCAGTCCGAAAAGTGTAAACAGCGGAGCGGAAATCGCGATCCATTTTGGAATGTAATACCAGGGCAGTTCATCCGACCACAGGTGGCTGCCTTCAAACAACATCCTGATGCTCGTTGAAAAATTGGACATCTCGCTCAAGGCTTTAAACGGATTGCTCAGGGGCGCCTGGAGCGCGTAAGGCCAGAAAAGCATACCGCCGAAATACGAAAGCACAGCCACGACCAACCCAATGAGCACGATCTTACCAAGATGTTTCACCTCCGTGAGTTTAGCCCGCAGTGTCGGCTGCAGGAGATAAGCCATTCCCGTGAACAGCCCGAAATAAGCAATGAGCAAAATCCCGCCGACCCGCACATTGATCGCCGCGGCAATGCCGATGATGAGCATGACCACAGTTTTGCTACCCGGATTGGGGAGTTGTTTTAAAAAACGCACCAGGTAAAGCAGTGTAAAAACATAAGCCGCAGCGAATGGAATATCTTTCGGATTGTTCATCGAATGGCCGAAAATGCGGGGCGACAATGCCATAAAAGCCAGCGCAAAAAAAGCGATCCGCCAACTGCCGCTCACTTCTCTGGCCAGCAATCCCGTGAAGAAGATCATCAAAAAACCGACGAAGGCATTGAGGATATGCCTCAGATCGTATTCGTCAAAACCTCCAATGTGTTTGTTGAGCCAGGCAGCGCAATAATCGAAAAGACCGCCGTAGAAATAAAGATTTTTGTAATCGAGCGCGGATTTGTCTTCGCCGTCGGTTTCAAAATAAGCCAGGATTTTTTCGCCGTAGATCTTTTGCAACTCTTCGTCGCCGGTGATCCCAAAATCAAAACTCAGCCAGGGCATCATGAAGAGCAATGCCACCGAAGCCGTTGCGAAAAGCAAGCGGTAATACGAAGGGTCGGCGCTATTGAAATTGCGATTGAAAATATCCTGCACCGGTTTTATCACAAACCAGCGCCAGTTGAGCGAGATGGAGATCAACATGGTTTGAAACAGCATTTTTAAGCTGTCGGAAACCAGCGATATTTTTGAGTCTTCCTGATGCACCCATCTCACAGGCATAGGGCGTATGTTTACGCCTTCGAATTTAGCCTGGTAAAGCAATTCCACGTCGTGTGCCCATCCTTTGGTTTTTAAACTTGCGAACAATTTTTTGGCAATTCCGGCAGGATACAGCTTAAACCCGCATTGCGTATCGGTGATGTTGAGGTTGGTAAAAAGCTGGATGATAAAATTGAAAATGAGGCCGGCGATGCGCCGCAAAGCCTGGCCTTTGATCTTTGATTTTTCGTGTTCGCGGGAGCCGATCAGAATTTCTTCGGGGTTGAAAGTTTTGGCGGGGAGCATTTTCAGCCAGCGGTGCAGTTCAGCGGGGCTGGTGGCCATGTCGGCGTCGAGGGTGAGCACAAAGTCGCCACTTACATTTTCGACACCGGTTTTTAAGGCGGCGCCTTTCCCCTGGTTTTTGGGGAGGCGGATCAGTTCAAAGGTCGTTTTCTCCGAAAAGGCGCCTGCGAAGGATTGTTCGATCTTTTCAGCGGTATCGTCTTTGCTGCCGTCGTCAACGAGGATGATCTGTAGTTCATTTTTCCATTGGCGATCAAAGTCGATCAGGGTTTGAAACAGGTTGCCGATCCTTTTACTTTCGTTGTAACAGGGAATGACCAAAGACAACTTCCCCTCAAAATTGTTTGCTGCCGGCTTTGATTTCGATTCCTTTGCAGGTCGTCGTTTGCTCATTGAAAAATTTCTTCGTGTTTTTAAATCTCCCGCTTTTTCCAAATGCAGGACAAATATTAAAAAAACCCTGCAAATATTTTAACGCGGCCAGATCATTGTAACGCTCCCGACGATTTGAAATGCCGGATTACAAAGGCTCGTTTTGATTTTCTCAATATTTTTTGTACATTAATCAGCATAGTTCATTGATCCACAAAAACCTCCCAACCATGTTTAAAATAGCTGTCAAATTCGGTTTGATCCTGGCTTCCGGCCTCATTGCATTCTTTCTGGTCATGCACTTTCTAAACCTCAGCCAGCACTACAACCTGCGTATCCTCAACGCCGTCATTCATCTTTCCGTGATTTATTTTGCCATGAGAACCGGTTTAAAGGAAGGGATACTTTCCGGTGAAAATTACGTCAATTCCGTTTTCTTTGGCATGATGAGTTCTTTTATCGGAGTGGCGCTATTTGCTTTTTTCCAGATGCTTTTCCTCAATTTTGATCCGGAGTTTATGATGCAGATCAAAGAGAATGCCCCGATCGGTGAATATCTCAATCCTTATACGGCCAGCCTGATCATCCTCGTTGAAGGTGTAGCGGTCAGCCTGGTCGGTTCTTACATCATTGCCCGTGTCATCGAAATGAGAATGGCCTGAGGTTTTTTTTTGCGCCCCTTTCAGGTATGGATGTATGAACGTAGTGCGACCGCGCCTAACTGCGTGCTCTTGGCAGGCAGGCTTAGGTTGATTTTCGTTATTCAAATTATAATGCTAACATATTTTGACCGCGATGCGATGAGTCAACGTTGCCCGATCAAACGACCGCATACGCGGTCGAAGTACGTTAAAAAGAAACGTAACAGGGATTTCAACCACATCGTGGTCGCACATCCATACCACAATGATTCGTCCGGATATGTCCGGTTCAATTTGCAACCACGAGGCGTTCGGAAAGAAATTACAATCAAATAAAGGTAAACGCAATTTGACCGCGATGCGATGAGTATAATTTTTTGATCTGATGAAAATGTATCTTTGACACCAACCGGCCCGTGGTTTGTTTGTACCATCGTAGAAGAAAACCTACAATATTATGAAAAGAATACTGTTAGTTAGCGCTTTACTATTGCACTGCCTTACTATAATAGCCCAACACCATTGGCTTCCAATGGGTGTCAGGTTGACCCAATCGGGCGACCACTTATATGCCACTTATGTTGATCCGGACTCACCTGCGGCCAAATATTTGCAACCAGGCACAATGGTAAAAAACACCCAAATTGTTGGGGAAGATGATCTCCATTTTAAATTAAGCGATATTATCAATGACATGGAGAACGCTGACAGCAAACCCATATACATTAACGAAAGCAATATACTGAGGCCTGATAATCCAATACTTAAAGGTGATGGCGTAAACCGCATTCCTGCCCAAAAACCTGAAGACATGGGGTTTAGTTTTTGTTATCATCCCGACTGCTTTCCTTGCTACATTGGTGTAGAAATGGATGCTTTTGAATATGCCGAATTTATTATTCCCACCTTACTTCGGGAGGCTGATTATTTTTTTGACGTATGGAGTGAAGATGGTAAATACAGGATTACCCGTATCCGGGTGTATGCAGGCGCTTATGAAACCGACCCGGAAGTGAAAATGCCCTGGAGTTTAACAAGTAATTCACTTTTGGGAGATGTTGAAAAGGTATTTCCAAATGCAGAAAAGGAAAATTTCCCGGATGCTTTATGGCTTACATCTGAAATGGAATGGTATAAATTGAAAGCTACGCTGAAAAAGAAAACAAAGCCCAATTTCTCTGACACCGATGCCCGCTATCTGATGAGCATTGAGATGGAAGAATACTACGATTCGGAAAAGAAAGCTCCTGAAGATTGCTTCGAAATGCACATTGATAAAATAGCCAGCACAGGTTGTGTATTTGGCGATTGCGAAAATGGACACGGGCGTTATGTATTTGAGGATGGCAGCGTTTACCAGGGCATGCATAAAAACTCAAAATTTCATGGCAACGGCATTTTTAATCTAAAAAACGGAAATACGGCCATTGGTGATTTTATTGATGGAAATCTGGAATCCGGAGAATTGGTGCTGAAAGATGGCGGGCGCTACAAGGGGAAGTTTATAAACAATGTTCCAAACGATGATAATGCAATATTCACTACATCTGATGGAGCAAGCTGGATGGGGCCCTGGAAAGATGGCAAAAGACAAGGCGAGTTCTATGTGAATGAAGGAGGCCTTTTCTCCGACGGACCACATATGACCTATCATGTCCGCAATGATACGATCATCAAAAAAATGCCTTATAAGTACAAACCAACTGCGGATGAAAGGGCCAGGGAAATCGTGAAAAAACGGCTGGAATATACCAAATCAAGCATAGCCGCCACAGGCCATGCAGCAGTGATTGCAGAAGACTTTATACCCGCTTTTAATGCAACAGGGAAATTTTATGAAAACGTCTATCTGCTTTTTGATGCCAAACCAGGTAAATCCTATATTGCCACTATAATGACGGCTCAGACCGGGCCGGTAGAAATCAAAGGAAAGATTACCAATTTTGGTGGCAAAACCTTAGTTGAAAAAACAATAAATGATTTTGGCGGCCATTTTGATTTACCTATGATCACCAACACTGCTGCCAGTTATCATTATTTTCATTATGCTATTAGCGCTAACTCAGACAGCTTTCCCGTTGGCGTTTCCATAATAGAAGTTTCTGCTAAGAAATAGGAAGGGCAGGCCGGAGAGTTCTGGCTTTTGCGAACATAGCGTCCCACTTTTTAGGAGGGCGCCCTTTTTCTTAAAAAGCGGGATTGGGCTCCCTGTATTTAAATTCCCTAACCCCTAACCCTACGAACCAACCGCCTGCGACAAATCCCCGATAATATCCTCTACATTTTCGATGCCGACCGACAAACGAATAAGCCCATCAGTAATACCATTCTTTTCGCGAATATCTTTCGGGATGTTGAGGTGAGACATAGAGGCGGGGTGCAGGATCAGCGTATCCACATCGCCCAATGTCGGTGCCAGGATACAAAACCTGATCCTGTTCATAAAATCGATGCCGGCCTGGAGGCCGCCTTGTAGTTCAAAACTCAGCATTCCGCCGAAGTCTTTCATTTGCTTTTTGGCCAGTTCGTGATCGGGATGGGAAGGCAGCCCCATATAATTGACTTTTTCGACGCGGGGGTGATCGTACAGGAATTTTGCGACGGCCATCGCATTTTCGCAATGGCGGTTCATGCGGAGTTCCAGCGTTTTGATGCCGTTGTTGATGAGCCAGGCATCCCAGGGATTACAATTCGTGCCGGCAAGCTTCATCACCTGCCAAACCTTTTCTTTCATAAAAGCGACATCCTTTCCGACAATTGCCCCTGCGATGGAATTGCCGTGCCCGTTGAGGTATTTGGTAGTGGAATGCACGATGAAATCCACGCCAAACCTGAAAGGTTGTTGCAAATAAGGCGTACAAAAAGTATTGTCGATGACGCTGAACCGGCCATGCTGTCGCGCAATATTGGCGAGTGCTTCAATATCGACGCAAGCCAGGCTCGGGTTCGCTGGTGTTTCGAAATAGATCATGCGGATAGCCAGATCATTTTTGACCAACTGTTCAACCGAATCGAGGTCTGAAAGATCGGTCATGATGGTTTCGATGCCCAGCGGTTGAAGCGTCTTGATAAAAAACTCGGTGGTGCCGCCATAGAGATTGCCTTGTGTCAGGAGCTTATCGCCGCTTTTTAGCAACGCCATAGCCAGCGTGGAAATAGCAGACATCCCGGAACTGGTCAGAAAGCATTGTGCGTCCATGTTCAATTCGAAAGTTTCGAGCCTGGCGATCTTTTCAGCGACAGCTTCGATGGTGGGATTTCCATATCTTCCGTAAACATGACCGGTTGTTTTGCCGGAGAATATGTCCATCCCTTCGTTGATACTTTCAAAAGCAAAAGAAGAGGTGGCATAAATGGGGAGTTGATGTGGCCTGGTGGTTTTCGGGTCGGGCAATTCATGGACACACAGCGAGCCAAACTTTGTTTTTTCCTTCATGTTTTTCAATGTTGTCGGTTGAAGATTTTGGTAAAAAAAGTTAACTATTCAGTACCTTAAAACTAAATACAACATGTAGTTTACATGGTTTTTATTTTTTTTAAACCACAAAAGAAACATCTTGGATCCCGATAAAGTCGGGAAAAGAAAAAAAAGATTTTATGGCCTTTTGTGTGCTTTTGTGGTTTTCATTTACGCATCATCCAGCTTTTAATCAAAGCTAAATAGGGACAAAAAAAGACAATTAAAAAGGATGACGATAATATTGGGATAAATTTTTCAACAATGGCATGAGCAAACTGTTGTACCGAAACAGTTATTCCGTGTATCGCGGTTTGCAGTAAAAACTTATAACCACAGAGAAATGGAGTACACTAAGAGCTTAGTGCCACCTTAGTGTTCTTGTGGCCTTAGTGGTAAAAAAATGTATTCACAACTAAAGCAAAGATTATTTTTTAAAACCTGATATCTATACCGTGACGTGTAGATTTCCAAATAAACCCAGTAAATTTGCGGAAATTTTCAATAATGGAATTATTTAAAAAAGGAACCAGATCGTACAGCATTTTTATGATGAAATGCCCAAAATGCCAGCAGGGAGATTTGTTTCAAACCCCGACCTTTTCGTTTCAAAAGCCTTTTGAGATGCCCGAAAAATGCGACCATTGCGGCCAATCCTATATGCCGGCTCCCGGATTTTATTACGGCTCGATGTTTATCAGCTACATCATCATGGGATGGTTTTGTTTAGGTTTTATCGCTTTTTTTCATTGGTATCTCGGTTGGAGCACCGAAGCTTCTTTTGCTTTGCTGATCTTCGTTTATGCCATTTTTTTTGTCTGGATATTCCGTTTTGCAAGATCGGCCTGGATAGGCCTGAACATCAAGTATGATCCTTCCTTCAAACGTCAGGAGTTGAAATGAAAGATAATAGCAAAAAGCCCTTTGAGGATTTGGAATTACAAGATATCTCAAACGACGATCTGTACGAGCATCTTCGAATTGTGGCTGACCCCGGACAGAAGCCGGTAAGACTGGACAAATTTCTCACCGACCGGATGATGAAAACTTCTCGAAACCGCATCCAAAACGCCATCCTAGCAGGTGCCATCAGAGTGGATGACCAGGCTGTAAAACCCAATTTCAAAATAAAGCCGGGGCACACGGTTACATTGGTTTTATCGAAACCACCACACGATCCTCTTGAGATCATCCCGCAGGATATTCCACTGGATGTCCGTTACGAAGACGATGAACTCATGGTGATTTACAAGCCGCCCGGGCTGGCTGTCCACCCCGGCGTCGGGCTTTACGACGGCACATTGGTTAATGCACTGGCTTTTTATTTCAAAGATCAAAGCCTGCCCACCAAAGCCGGAGAATTCGAACATCGCCCCGGGCTTGTACATCGAATCGATAAACACACCAGCGGCTTGATGGTCATCGCCAAAAGCGAGCAGGCCATGACACACCTTGCGAAACAATTTTTCGACCATTCCATCGAAAGAAAATACGTGGCGCTCGTTTGGGGCGAACCCGAAGATGACACCGGAACGATTAATATGCCGGTCGGTCGCGATCCCAATAATCCTGTGCTGATCCGGGTGTTTCCGGAAGGGGAAGGAGGCAAACGCGCCGTGACCCATTTCAAAGTGCTGGAACGACTGTATTACGTGAGCCTGGTGGAATGTCAACTCGAAACAGGTAGAACGCATCAGATCCGCGTCCACATGAAATCCATCGGCCATCCGCTGTTCGCTGATTCCAGGTACAACGGAAACCGGATCGTAAAAGGAACCGTGTTTACCAAGTACAAACAGTTTGTGGAAAATTGTTTTAAAATAATGACCCGTCAGGCTCTGCATGCTAAAAGCATCGGCTTTGTTCATCCGGCAACCGGGGAAAAAATGTATTTTGAAACCGATTTACCAGAGGATTTTGAAAACGTGCTGGAGAAATGGCGACATTACGTTTCACACAGGAAGGATTTGATTTGATGTGCTAATGTGCTAATGTGCTAATGTGCTAATGTGCTAATGTGTTAATGTGTTAATGTGGTGAACAGTGAACAGTCACTGGTAATGTCAAATCCGCATAACTTGTCACGCAAGGCGTAATCCGCAAATCCGCAAATCCGCAAATCAACGAATAAGCAAATCAACTATTTAAAAACTATGGAAAGCACGGATCAGATCATTCGGAAAACCCGCAACTGGATTGAGCACTTTGTGATCAGGTTGAACCTGTGCCCTTTTGCCAAAAAAGTTTTTGATGAGGAAAAAGTGCGTTACGTGGTTTTGAGTAGCGGAAAGATCGAAGACCTGACCAAAAAGCTGCTGGACGAGCTGTATTTTCTGAGTAAAACGGAACCAGAACGCATCGAGACGACTTTGCTTATCCTGCCTAATTTGCTGGGAGAGTTTTCAAAGTTCAATGACTACCTCGCTATCGCCGACGAAATATTGATCGAAATGCACCTCACCGGCGACATACAGATCGCTTCCTTTCATCCGCTATATCATTTTGCCGGAACCGATGCCGAAGCGCCCGAAAACTTTACGAACCGGTCGCCATATCCGATGTTGCATCTGCTGCGGGAAGAAAGACTCGAAAAGGCCCTGAAAAATTATAACCGCCCGGAAGACATCCCAAAGCACAACATCGAAAAAATGAACACCATCGGATTGGAAAATCTTAAAAACTGGAAAAATGAACCTTAAAGATCGCGTGGAAGTCCTGGCAAAATTGGGAGATCACCTGGAAAGCAACTCCCCTGAATTGCAGGCTCAGGTGGCACAGGCACAGGTGCAAAATCCCTGGTTCACAAAGGAAAATATCTACACGGCGATCCAGGCTATCTGCAATAATTTTTTGAAAAAACACCTTCTCGAAAACTGGCTTCAAAAGTATGATCTCCCACAGCCTAACGTTCCGCTGTCCGTTGGTCTCGTGCTGGCCGGGAATATTCCGCTCGTAGGATTTTACGACTTGTTGTGTGTGTTTTTGGCAGGTCATAAATCAAAAATCAAACTTTCTGAAAAAGATAAAATCCTCATCCCGTACCTGACCCGGAAGATGACAGAGACCGACCCCGGCTGTGCAGCTTATTTTGAAATTGTGGACAAATTGGACAACTTCGATGCAGTGATCGCCACCGGCAGCAACAACTCTTCGCGCTATTTTGAAGCCTATTTTGGAAAATATCCCAACATCATTCGCAAAAACCGGAATGCCGTGGCGGTTTTAAAAGGCGATGAACCTACAGATCGATTGCTTGCTTTGGGAACGGACGTCTTTCAATATTTTGGCTTGGGCTGTCGCAATGTTTCCAAATTATATATTCCACCGGAGTTCAACTTCGATCCGCTGCTGGAAGCTTTGCATGAATTCCGGGAAATCGTTTTGCACAACAAGTATAAAAATAACTTCGATTACAATTATTCCCTGAACCTGCTCAACAAAATCCCGATGCAGGCAACCGGTTGTATCATCCTTACGGAAAACCCCTCTATCCAGTCGCGCATCGCGGAATTGCATTTCGAATATTACTCCGACGTCGCCGATCTGACAGAAAAGATCACTGCCAAAACGGATGAGATCCAATGCGTGGTCAGCGACGCGAAGTTCGAGGAATTTACAACCATCCCTTTTGGAAAAGCACAAACGCCCGGGCTGGATGACCACGCCGACGGCATCGATGTCATGGATTTCCTAGCCAGCTTGCCTGCAATGGAAAACCCGATCCGAAATGCACATTGAAATAAAATGAACAAACTTACAAAAAAGGAAAAGGCATTGGCTATTGCCAAAAAGCTGGAAGCGCTATACCCCGAAACGCCAATCCCTTTGAAACACCAGGATCCTTTTACCCTGCTGATCGCCGTATTGTTGTCGGCGCAATGCACGGACGAGCGCGTCAACAAGATCACTCCATTGCTGTTTGCCAAAGCCGATGATCCTTATAAAATGCTGAAGCTGGAGGTTGAGGAGATTGAAAATATCATCCGGCCCTGCGGCCTTTCGCCACGCAAGTCGAAGGCGATTTCCGGCTTATCGAAAATTCTGGTTGAAAAACATGGCGGGGAGGTTCCTCAGAGTTTCAAAGAGCTGGAAGCGCTGCCGGGAGTCGGCCACAAAACCGCTTCTGTGGTGATGTCGCAGGCATTTGGTGTTCCGGCCTTTCCCGTCGATACGCATATCCACCGGTTGGCCTACCGCTGGGGTTTGAGCACTGGAAAGAATGTTGAAAAAACCGAAGCAGACCTCAAAAAACTTTTCCCAAAAGAAACCTGGAACAAGCTGCACCTCCGCATCATTTTCTTTGGCCGGGAATATTGTCCCGCAAGGGGACATGATCCGGCGAAATGCCCGGTTTGCAGCCTTTACGGGCGTCGGGGATTGTAAGGGATTGTTCCGACAATCATCCCCGCATCCTAAAAAGGATATCCGATGGCGAGGTTGTAATTGATCCCATTTCTGAGGCTGATGTGTTTCCATTCGTCGAAGACCCAGTGGTTGCCATTTTCATCAGGGTAGGGGTTTCTCATTTTAATACCCAGATCAAAACGGATGATGAAATAAGTAAAATCACCGCGGAGGCCCAAACCGGTTCCCATTGCGATCTGTTTTAAAAAATTGTCGCCAATGACTTCGCCGTTGATGCCACTGGGTTTGGCTTTCCAAAGCAACTGAGAACCGAGCCGGTCGGGGTCTTCCTTCAATGTCCAGATATTCCCACCATCCACGAACACCGCGCCTTTGAACCGCCAGAAGATATTGAAACGGTATTCGAGGCTGAATTCAAGTTTGAAATCACCCGCCTGGTAAAAGGGCAGGTTGGTAGGGTTGCGGATGGTGAGCGAATCGACAAATTGGCCGGGGCCGAGTTCCCGGATCCGCCAGGCCCGGATGCTGTTTGGCCCTCCGGCGTAAAACTGTTTGACATAAGGGACGCCGATGTCTGAGGAAAAGCCATAAGGCACGGCAATGCTGGCGCCAATTCTCCATGCGAAAGATTGCTGTTTGTTGATATGGCGGATGCGGTTGAGCGAGGATTCCAGGCGCAGATACTGCGAAAATTCAACGGATCTGAAAAGCTGGAAAGTGTCCGGTTCGGTGGCAAAGGCATTGAAAGCTTTATTGCCCAGGAATACCTCCAGCCCGGAAATTTCCACGTTCGACCAGAATCCCCAGGCATGGCCGTAAATGTCCGATTTTCCGGTATATAAATAGCTGAAATCCCGGATGATAAAACCTGTGAATAATTGTTCGACAAAGGTTTTCGACAGGAAGGGATTGTTGTCGAGAATGTTCCGGAAATTCTCCTGTGCTCTTGGAAACAGGTAGTTGATACCCATTTGATTCACGATGAATCTTTTGCTGGGTGTAGGTTTGTAATCATAGCTGAATGTTGCATTAAAGGAGTGATAACTGTAAAAATTGAAGAGCAGCAGCCGGCTGTAACTCGAAGTGATCCTGCTCTGGGCTTTTTCTTTCATCCCCAGGTAGAATTTGTCGGGCAGCAGTTTGAGGCGGTTCATCAGCCCCAGCGTTTTCGGGAATTCCAGGAATTTGGGGATCTGCCAGTTGGCTGCCGCCTGAGCATCCACCGAAAAGAGGATATCGTTGGTGTTTCCAAAATCAAACTCAAGTCCTCCGTGCAACTGAACGGAGAACACGCCCGCCGTTTTGATGAAATTCCGGTTTTTAAAACCAAGGCTGAGGGAAGTACCGATCAAGGTATTTTGGTTGCCGCTGCTGTAGTTGGAGTTGTTCAGCTCGATTTCGGCGCTGATCGCGATTTTATCCCTGGGCGTGAGCTTGATGGTGAAATTGAGCTTTTCGTCATCCAGCGAATCGCGGTCTGTTCTTATCGAAACGAATTTGTAAATTTCGAGGGTTCTGAGTTGCCGGTTTGTTTTTGCAAAATTGTCTTCCCGGTATAGCTCACCTTCTTTTAAATAGATCGAAGAAAGGATGGTTTGCGGTTTTACGATCGTATTGCTGTCGTTTACCATAAAATGTACACCGCCGAACAGGGAATCTTTGAATTCCATCAAAGCGTATTTAGGTTCATAACCATCGTAAACGGTGATCTTTCCGACTCTGAACTCTTGGTGCTGCTGCCCGTCGGGTGGCAATAAAACATTGACGTAAAGGTTCACTTTGTTTTCGCTGCTGTCGCCTTTCAACTGATCGACCAGCCGCCTGTCAAAGTAAGCATAACCAAGATTTTTCAGGGTTTTGGTGATGCGTTCCACCTCCTGGTTGTATAGATCAATGCTGACGGGGTCGCCCCTTTTGAGGTAGGTGTCGCCGGCGGTTTCATGGAGGATCTGCTGGATGGCCGTGTCTTTCGACGCAAAAAAAACGCTGTCGATGGTGTAGAGATGAAAAGGGTTTACTGTATAAATAATGGTTGAAAGGGCATTCCTTTTTTTCTTCTTGCGCTTTTCCTCGAAAGTCACCTTTGCATTGTAATACCCTTTGTGCTGGAGGAAGAATTCCATGGATCGTGCGGTTTCCTTTGCGAGCAGGGAGTCGTAGATGACGGGAGGTTCGGCGACCACTCTTTGTATCCAGCGGTCGATTTTTGTCGTATCTTCCGGCTGGTTGGTTTTGTAATAAAACCAGAGCCTTGTTTTGAAAAGCCGGAGTACGCGTTCATTGGGGCGTTGTTTGTACAATGCCGATAACTCATAAGAGAGTGTGCGTTTCTTTTCGATCTTTTCTTTTGTCTCGAACTTTATTTTGTTTTTATTTACAAAAGATTCGCCTTCATTGAGATATTTGCCGGTGTTGCAGGAAGCCCCAACAAGGAGCAAAGCTAAGATCGGGATGTATTGGCAAAGATTGAAAATCTGTCGGGTTTTTAACTGCAACATTGAACGGGTTCTTTCATTTTCCGGGCTTTGATCTGCCTGGCAAAACAGTCCTTTTAATTTGACTTTTCTCTATGCTTTCAAAAAACAATATAAAGTATATACGGTCGCTGAAATTAAAGAAGTTTCGACAAAAGTATAACAATTTTGTGGTTGAGGGGGACAAGATTTCCAAAGAAATGTTGTTGCACAAAAACCTTGTAATTGAAAACATTTACGCCCTCCCTGAATGGATCGAAACCAACGCCGGATTGCTGAAAGTTCATAAAAAAAAGTTGACTGCCATCTCCGAAAAAGAACTTAAAATGATCACCTTTCTCACCACCCCCAATGAAGTGTTGATCATTGCCCGTACATTGCCCGAAGAAGTTGACGACGCGTTGGTAAACAATGGCCTTTCCCTCTTCCTCGACGGCATCCAGGACCCCGGCAACCTGGGAACGATCATCCGAACGGCAGACTGGTTTGGCATAAAGACCGTATTTTGCTCCGAAGATTGCGTTTCTCTTTACAACCCCAAAACCCTCCAGGCAACGATGGGTGCTTTTTTGCGTGTACAAGTGATACCGATTGGATTTTCAGTACTGGTTTCAAAATTTCCAAAGCTGCCTGTTTTCGGAACGGTGACAGATGGGAAAAACATTTTTGATGCAAAACTGGAAAAAAGAGGGATCATCGTGATCGGCAGCGAAGGGCAGGGGATCTCGGCGCCGGTTTTGGAAGGGATCAATTTCAAACTGACCATTCCGCCCGGAGATTCGGGTGGCGCAGAATCCCTGAATGCCGCCGTTGCCGCCGGAATTGTTTGCGCCGTTTTCAACAACCACAATGCTTAAAATATGACCAAAAAGAATTCACCCCTCGACATCGACGAAGTCGTTTCCAAAAAACAAAATGAAAAAAGGGAATCTCACCACGGTTGGTTGTTGGAACTGATCCCGCTGAGCCTTCTTGTCATCGGATTTTACATGCGCAATAAAGGCATGGAAGCCGCCTCCCAGTTTATCATCATCGGCTGGTCGTTTTCGGCCTTTCTTTATTTGCTTTTTTCGTGGTACATGTTCAGGGTCGAAACTTACAAAAGACACGAAGTGGTTTTATCCGTTCTTTGCGGAATTTCTTTTGTTTTCGGGATCGGTGGGCTGATCTTTGTCTTTGAAGGCTGGCGTGGTGCCAACACGTTGCTCAATATTGGGCTGTATTCCGGGGTCGTTTTATTCGTCGCGAGTTTTATTTTATTTGTGATCAACATCAACAAAAGCCGGACTTCAGATTTTTACAGGAATTTACTCGCCCGGCTGCTTATCTTTTGCGTGATCATCATTCGCCTGCATCCGGGCTTGCCATTTGGATAGGAAAACCTTTTTTTATGTCCCGCTGATTCCGCAGAACCTGTGACGCTTTGCGTTATTAACGCAGAAAGAGAAACCATTTAATCATATCACATTAATCTCACAAGTTCTGCGTAGATCAGCGAGATCAGCGGGACACTTTTTTACAATAACTTCAAAATAGCCTCTTCGAGGTTATATCTCGGATTGATGGCGGCGATGGTACCATCGCGGTCGATGAGGAAAGTTTGTGGGATACTTCTTACGCCATAGATCTTGGCGGCTGGAGAATTCCAGTGCTGGAGATCGCTGACATGTGAATCCCACACCAGGCCGTCTTTTTCAATGGCGTCCACCCATCTTTGTTTAGCCTGTTTCATTTGCTGGTCGATCTCCTGTTCCGAATTAAGGCGTGCTCTTATTCTTGGGTTTATTCCGTCTAAAGAAACGCTGTAAACGGTAAAACCTTTGTTTTTATATTTGTTGTAAGTCGCCACGAGATGCGGATTAGCTTTGCGGCAAGGCCCGCACCAGCTTGCCCAGAAGTCGAGCAAGACGATCTTTCCTTTCAGGTCGGAAAGTGCAAACGTTTTACCATCCGGAGATTCGAGTTTGATGTCGGGAGCAGGCAAACCGACCTGTATGGCTTGATTGGCCTTCAATACTGCAATATTGGCTTCCATGGCGTCAATCATCTTTTGGAAATCTTGTGCGTATTTGCTACCCGGATCGGAAGCTGTCAGGGTTTGAGCCACCTCTTTCGCTAAGGGCAGTTGATCCGGATTGTTTGGGAAAGCTCTGAGGTAAATAAACGAAGCGCTGAGCGGGTATTTGGAAGATTTGATGTAATCGATCATACCTTTTTCATCTAAACCTCCGGTGGCTTGTTTATTTAAAATAGCGCTCAAATCGCTGGCAGCCGGAGAGCCATCCAACTTGAAAGTATATCTCTCAAAACCTTCCAGATCACCCTCGATGGTAATGTTTTTTTCAGTACCGTCGAACATAAAAAAGGCTTTTTTGACGCCTATCCGCATGCGGTAAATTCCTTTGTCGATGCCTTCTTCCAGCGGAATTTCAAAGTTCCCGCTATTATCGATCCCGGCTTTTGCAATGACCGTGTTTGAATTGTCGTAGTTTAAAATATCAAGGAAAAGCTGCAAATCCCCGGCGTTTTGGATGGTACCTTTTATTACTGTTCCCTTTTGGTTGGAAGCGGCTCCGGATTCGCAACCCTGAAAAACTGCGATTGCCGCTAAACTTGAGAAAAAGAGCGTTAAAATTAAATTCCTGCTAAACATCATTTCTTATTTTTTTTGATTCTAACAATAAAAGGTTTTAAATATTTTTTGTTACAACAGATCAATTAGTGATATGTTTTTCCAGGCTGTGATCGTAAAAGTCTTTCCAATCAGCAACCAAACCGAAATCCATTGAATCGATCATTGCATGATTTCCAAATACTTCTCCAAGTTTTGAATGACCGACCTGCTGTTTTTCCATGAATTGTTTAAAATCCGCTTCCTTTCGCGGATCGACTGAAACGACGACTCTGCTCTGGCTTTCACCGAAAAGGAACGCATCTTTGCGAATGTCGGGATCGGTGGATATTTTGAAACCCAGTCCGTTGACCATCGCGCTTTCCATCAGGCAAGTGAACAATCCGCCTTCGGAAATGTCGTGTGCAGACCGAACCATTTTCCCGGAGATCAGTTGTGCAATGACTTCTTGTAATTGGTATTCTTCTTCCAGGTCAAAATACGGCACAGGCGAGTTTTTCACTTTGTGGATCACCCGCAGATATTCCGAACTATTGATATCGTTGCGCGAAATGCCGATGAGATAAACGAGGTCGCCTGTTGATTTGAAATCGAGAGTCATTTGGTTGGAAAAATCTTCCAGCAGACCGAGCATCCCGATCGTTGGTGTAGGATAAACCGGCTCAGTACGCGGTGGTTTACCGTTCTCTCCTTTGTATTGCGATTGGTTGTAAAAACTTACATTCCCGCCTGTGACCGGTGTGTCGAATTTCCGGCAAGCTTCGCCCATTCCTTTTATAGCGTTTACAAACTGCCAGTAAACTTCAGGATTGTACGGATTACCGAAATTGAGACAATTGGTAATAGCCAGCGGTTTACCGCCTGAACAGACGATATTTCGCGCACCTTCCGACACGGCGATCATGGCTCCTTTATACGGATCGGCATGGACATAAGCCGAATTGCAATCGGTGGTCACTGCGAGGGCTTTCTTCGTTCCTTTGATGCGTACCAAAGCAGCATCTGAAGGCCTATTGGTACTCATGCTATTGGTTTGAACCATTGAATCGTATTGCTCATAGATCCATCGTTTTGAGGCAATATTCGGAGATGCGAAAAGCTGCCGGGCAGTTTGTATAAAATCAGAAGGTTCAACAATGTTGTTGAAATCGAAATGAGTCAATTGATCGAGGTAAGCCGGGCGTTTGTAATCCCGCTGATAAACAGGCGCTCCGCCACCTAGCACCAGCGATTCTGCGGGTACATCGGCAACTTTGACCCCATGTTCGAAAAATTCCAGCCTTCCAGTGTCCATCACTTCGCCGATCAGTTCGCATTCCAGATCCCACTTGTCAAAAACTTCCATCAATAAATGCTCTTGTCCCTTTTTTGCGACGATAAGCATGCGTTCCTGGCTTTCGGAAAGCAATATTTCAAATGGTTTCATGTTAGCCTGGCGAGTGGGAACTTTGTCGAGATAGATCCGCATCCCGGTTCCGCTCTTGGCGCTCATCTCGGAGGTAGAGCAAGTGATCCCCGCAGCGCCCATATCCTGCATCCCTACGATGGCTCCTGTTTTGATAGCTTCGAGCGATGCCTCGAGCAATAGCTTTTCCTGGAAGGGGTCACCAACCTGTACGGCGGGGAGGTCTTCGGCAGATTCTTCGGTAAGGTCGGCGGAAGCGAAAGTTGCTCCGTGGATGCCATCTTTGCCGGTTGCAGAACCCACGATGAAAACCGGGTTTCCGGGGCCATCGGCAATTGCAGAGACCGTTTCACCAACCCTTACAATTCCAACCGACATGGCATTGACGAGGATGTTTTGGTTATAACAATCGTCAAAATACACTTCGCCGCCAACCGTAGGAACGCCAAAACAGTTGCCGTAGTCGCCGATGCCGCTCACCACGCCTTCCACGAGGCGTTTGGTGTGGCTGGAATTTATGTTTCCGAATCGCAGTGAATTGAGCGCGGCGATGGGACGGGCGCCCATCGTGAAAATATCGCGGTGGATACCCCCAACGCCGGTTGCAGCGCCCTGGTAGGGTTCGATGGCGGAAGGGTGGTTGTGCGATTCGATCTTGAAAGCGCAGGCCAGGCCATCGCCGATGTCCACCAATCCGGCATTTTCTTCACCTGCACCCACCAGCAATTGTTTTCCCTCGCGCGGAAGGGTTTTGAGTTGTAAAATGGAGTTTTTATAAGAACAATGTTCCGACCACATGACGGAAAAAATGCTCAGTTCGGTAAAGTTTGGCGTCCGTCCGAGGATTTCGATGATCTTGTCAAATTCTTCGTTGGACAAGCCCAGGTTGTTGGCAATTTCTGCGGTGATCAACGGCTCGGTAGCTTGCATATATTTGGATTGGTTTGTACTAAAATATTGCGGATCAAATAAAAATGCAAAGATAGCATCTGCCATGAAACTTCTAAAAACAATGAGAGAAAATAACAGGCTTGTAACAAATTGGGGGATGGTTGGGGATGGTTGGGGATGATTGGGGATGATTGGGGATAGTCGCACCTTCGGTGCGACGGGGATAGTTCCGACGTTGTCGGAACGGGGATGATGGGAGATTGACTTATCCCCTACTATCCCCGTTCCGACAATTGTCGGAACTATCCCCGTCACGCCAACGGCGTGACAATCCTCGTTTCACGCCATCGGCGTGAAACTATCCCCGGATACCCTTGCCTGAGGATCAGAGGATCAGACTATTTACATAAAAAAACAAAACCAAATAAATCCAGAGAATGTCCAGAAAATGCCAGTAGATAGTCAGCAACCTGAGCTTCAATCTTTTTTCGGGATCGCTGAAATACACGAGGACGCTGACCGGCTCTTTCATTTTATTTATTGCGGTAAGCAGAAACAGGATCAGAAAAGGCAGTCCGGTGATGACATGGGCGAAGTGCAGCCCGGAAATGAGGTATAGATAGGAAGAAGAATTGTCGTCACCAAAAAACAGTTCCTGGCTGACGAGCGCTTTCCAGCCAAAATATTGGCCGATCATAAACAGGATAGTCAAAAGAATTGTGTACAACAAAGCGCGTTGATAGCTTTCGGTATTATCATTCAAATAACATTTTTTTGCCCACTTCATCGTAAAACTACTACCGAGCAGGATGAAAGTGTTGAGGAAAAAAATTGCCGGTAACCGGATAGAAGGCATACCGGATTCTACCCTTGAATACACATAAGCGACCGAAAGCGCAAGAAACAAAACAGTGATGCTCGCCAGCAACAGCGTGAGAAAGATATTGTAAGGATGGAGAATGAGTTGGCGTTCAGGCGGAATATTTGACGGATTGTACATTTTTGAAACAATACTTTTTTTGACACGCAGAAATTTAGGATAAAATTGCAGAAAAACAAAACCGGCTGTTCTCATTGCAGAACAGCCGGTTGTTGTATTAGCGAAAAGGAATAAGAAAAGGATTAACGATAGAAAACGATCTGCTTACTAATGAATCCATGTTTGAACCTCACTTGCGCAATATAAACGCCATCTTCGAGGCTATTCCTTGGCATGTTGAAATTAAAATTATTAATATCTGAATGAACTTTCACTAGTCGACCCTGAAGATCATAAACGTAAATATGTTCAATCGGAAATTCTTTAGCTTGAAAAAATACGTGATTGTTTGCCGGATTTGGTGAAATTTTCAAGTCGATTTCAGCAGCCTCTATTTCATTCAATGAAGAAATCTCACAACCTAAAGCAAGCGTAATACAAGCCCGTGGTGCGAAATAAGCAATGGCAGAATCGATGGTTGCTTTCGCTGTGATCGGATCTGCCGGCCCGAATTGATCTTCAATATCGGTAGCCCACCAGTCCCAGGGTGCATTATTCTCAACACTATCAGTCAATACAGGGAAAAGCCCTTCGAGGCCGTCGTTTCTTGAATCTGCAACAGCTGTTACGTCCCAACTTAATTTATCAGACCAATCGATTTCCCAATCTTGATTGTTATTAAATTTTTTCTGCATCTTCTGGAAATCATAGCTGCCTGATACTTCGACGACGGCTAAGGAACCCTGCTCTTCCGGAAGCGTAACTATAGCGGTTTTATATGGGGTAACTTCGTCAGTAGGGACATGCAATGAAACACAGGGTAAAGTATTCTCATCTACCCAGGTTGTATCGCCGATGGCTCCACCCATATTTACAGCCATTTGGAAATCAGAACTGTATCCCACATGATTTGGATAACATAGTGTATCACCTTGGGGAAAAGGGTAACCAGGTGGTGCAATACCAACAGAAGTGCCGTGAATATCTCCGTTGATAGCTGGTACTACAACCGGAACCGGCATGCCTCCAACGTCGATGTTAAATTTGCCCAGCATTGCAATTTCGGTTGCCCAATCGTCAAGGCTTGCACAACCCATACTTATATACCCCCCAGTGCCAACGCCCCAAAGTACGATCCTCGTTTCATCAATCTTGTGAGGATTTTCATTTTCTGCAACAGTTTTTTTAAAATAACGGATAGCAGTTCTTGCATCCTGGATCGCTCTATAGGCGGCGTTCATAATGCCAAATACCCGTTCATCTTGTGTATCTGCATCCGGTCTCCACCCTAATCTGTAATCACAGGATGCCACCACATAACCCATTTTAGCCAACTTCGTTGCAATATCCACTACTGCAGAATCTCTCATGGTACCATTAGATAAAGTATTTAGAGGAAAAGGTAAAAAAGTACCTGAATGGAAAAGCAAAACCAAAGGCCTTTCGGTTTCGGTATCTCCGGTCGGTTCGTAAAAGTCGTACAGCAATTGTTGCGGAACAGCTTCTCCTAAAACCAAGAAATATAGTGCAGTGGCGTTAACTCCGTAAACCTGGTCATAGGTAATAGTCACATCGTCAAAAACAGGATCAAGGTATCGTTGCTGAGTCTGCGCGGTAACCCAACTGAAAATTAAAACAAACAGGATGTTAATTTTTTTCATAATTATTGTTTTTAATTTAAGAGAATAAAATGTCTGAAAAGGGCTATAAAATTATTTTTCAAGGAATTCGAGTTTAAAATTTAAATCATTGTTTGTTAAATTCATAAAGTATGGAAAAATAAGCCAAACGACCAATTCTCGGCCCTCCATAAGTTTGGAACTGCATATTGTTCAGTAAATTAGAGGCGCCAAGTTTAAAAGTGGAGTGAATCTTACTCACCCTTATATTGATTTGGGCATCCAGTAAATCATAGGTAGGAATAAAACCCGTAAATTGCGGCGAACCTTCAAATAGAAAGCCTTCGATCCATTTATAATTGATATTGAACCCAAAACCTTTGACAAGTTTGTTTCCGAGGGCTATGATAATGCATCTTCCTGAAATACCTATATTGAATTTATGCTCAGGTGTATTGAAAGCCGGAACAATGGGGTCATCGAGTATAGTATTTAATTTGTTCCAGGAATAGTTACCGGATAATTGGTAAAATTTCCAGAAATAATAATTTAAACCTATTGAAAAACCCTGAGTAGTGACTTGGTTGATAGAATTTGCAGCATATCTGTAAACTCTCAGGTTTTTGAAATCCGGCAATCCTGTTGCTTGATCAAACTCAGCATCAATGCCAATTTGATAGCCTAAAAAATCGTCATACAAGCTATAATAATATCCGGCATCAATATAAAGTCGATTGTACAGCGTTGTTCGATAACCAATCTCAAATGTTTTGACCTTTTCAGGTTGAATTGGAGCAATTGAGAAATATTCCAAATCTGACAGGCTTCCAGCAATACCTCTGTATATATTATAAGAATCAATAGTTATTAAACTATCTACACCTTCCAGGTTACCGGCCAAAATAGCCGGACCGACGTTTAGATACAAATACTGGTCAGAAAGTGTAGGGTTTCGGATAGCTGAAGAGAATGAAACACGGAGAAAGTTATTTGGTCGTGGTTTGAACACCAGAGAAGCCGCTGGCGTAGATACCAAATTGAAGTTTTGGTTTTTATCGATGCGGATAGTGAAACTCCCACGAAGTTTTTTATCAAAAAATTCTTTATCAATTCCAACATAAGCTCCAAGCTCCCAGTTGGATATCTTGGTTTCTGTAGTATCATAAAAGATCGTTCCGTCTGAATCAGGTTTGTACAATCTTCCATTGCCTCCTATTGTTATATGGTCAATGACTTCGGTTTCGATAATGTATTCGCCCTGCAAGTGATAAAGTGCTGATTTATCGTAAAATTTGGTGCCGCCTTCTTCATCGTTTGATTTGGCGGAAGTGATTTTTTTGAATTCATCATTAAATCCCTCTGTTCCGGGCAAGAGAAAATCCTGGGTCGTATTATTACTCATCATATTGGCTGCATGTTCAGTCAATGTGTGCCAATAGGTGAGCGAATCGTTATAAGCCACTAGCCATGCTAAAGCAGCATCTGTGTCAAAAGTGTTCCTCATCAGTTCTTCATCCCAAACAAGTTGAGGGTATCCATTTTCCAATATTTTGGGCACTATATTCGTCTTCCAATACCCTCTGTAATTTGTACCCCAAATTTCATTTGACTTGGCAGCCTGCTGAAGTATCAATGCCGTAAAATACGGATCATAAGAATCGCCGGCATCTTCATGAGTTGCGTAAGCTCGTATAAACCACTTGTCTTTTTTACGAAATTCGAGTCGGTTTTGGAAAAACAAAATGTTGCGCAAACTAAAGCGATTATCTCCCTGGTAAACGGTGGTTCCGCTACCAAAACTGGAAGAAAGGATCAGTTCCGGAGATTCTAAGTCAAGCTTCGGATTGGTGCGAAAGTGAAAGGCTGCGTTTGCTTTGTAATTTTTTGTACCATAATCGACCAGGTCTTTTTCTTTGTAGCCGGTGCGGTAATAAATTCCCAAGCCCTGGTCGTTCCACAGAGCCGTTCCACTGGCATCATTCAGAGGATAAAACTCATCCCCGTAAATATTGACCGCATCATATCTTCCGGGATTGTCTGCCGGAACCCTGGAATCATCAACCGGGTCATAATTGTCAGCCACCCAATCGTCGGCACGCATGTAAGAGAGGTTGAACTTATAAGCAAACACATCCTGACTTTCTCCGTTTTGGATTGAATTGGCATACCTTACAGCCGTTTCGAACAAGTTGCGTTCACCTCCTTTGACAATGGCTGAAAGGCCTTTTTGAAGAAAAGGATTTTTGGTTTCCATACTGATAACGCCATTGAAGGCATTCGGGCCGTAAAATGCTGAACTTGCGCCAACGATCAGATCGACTTTCAGCACATCCAGTTCAGAAGAACCCAAAAAGTTGCCCAGTGAAAAATTCAATCCGGGCGCCTGATTGTCCACACCATCGATGATCTGTAAAGACCTGACAGGACTGGTACTATTAAACCCGCGGGTATTGATGATTTTAAAACCCAGACTTGCGGCTGTCAGATCAACGCCTTTCAATGAACCCAGGCCATCATAGAAATTATCAGAGGGCGTTTCCTTGATAGCCAACAGATCCATTGATTCGACGGTAAGCGGAGCCGCTTTTTGCTTATCGGAAATCCTTTGCCCTCTCACTTCGATGACTTCCGTGACGATGGAGCTTTCGGCCAGTTTGATCGTCAACTTGTCGGATACATCCTTGATCTCGACTTCTTTTTCGGTGTAACCCAGATAAGTCACCACCAATACCATCGGGAAATCCTGTTCGGTTTTTACGATAAATTCTCCTTCGTAATCCGTTGTGGCTCCGTCATCCGTGCCTTTTACCACTACGTTTGCTCCGATCAACGGGTCGTTGTTCCTTTCATCCAGGATAATCCCCTTGACGACCGTTTGCCCGTCAAGGTTATTGCTCAACAGGAGCATTTTGAAAACCATCAAAATCAGCAAGGGGTAATTGTGCTTCATTGTAATGCGTCGGGTAGTTTTATTGAATCCAATTGTTATAAAATTCGCAAACGGAATAAAACATATTACGTTCCTTAAAACTATTAAAATTAATTTAAAAACATAATCTTCAATCCGCCATTCAGCCATTTATTTTTTCAGAATATATTACTTCGGATTTTACCTTTTCTGTTTGATTGTTTCAAAAAGTCGTGTTCACAAAAAATTTACTTTTGGCAAATTAGCGATTTTTGGAAAAGTGATTTGCTGATTTTAAACATTTCCTCAAAAAAGCGGTTTCCAGATTTTTATAATCACCAATACAGGATGATAAAGAAACTCGGAGCATTATTTATTTTCACTGCATTAAGCGCTTTTGCATATACCCAAAGCGGGATCATCAAAGGAAGGATCACGAATGCGATCAACAACGACCCCATCATGTTTGCTAATCTCCTTTTGGAGGGAACGGAACGTGGTGTGGCTTCGGATGTGGACGGTTTTTACGAAATTGACAAGCTCGAACCGGGGTTTTATGATCTCAAAGTGAGCTACCTGGGATACCAGGATCAGACGATCTTCGAAATCCAGGTGACCAACTCAAAGCCTGCCATCGTCAACATAGCTTTGGAAGAAAATACCACAACGCTCGATGAGGTAGTTGTAAAGGCTTCTCCATTCACGAAACCTGCGGAAAGCCCGGTTTCCCTCCGAACGATCGGTACCGCTGAAATACAGCGCAACCCCGGCGGGAACCGCGACATTTCGAAAGTCGTCCAGATCCTTCCCGGTGTGACTTCGACTGCCTCTTTCCGGAACGACCTCATCATCAGGGGAGGAGCGCCCAACGAAAACCGGTTTTACCTCGATGAGGTAGAAGTGCCCAATATCAACCATTTTGCTACCCAGGGCGCCAGCGGCGGCCCTGTCGGGATGATCAATGTCGATTTTATCCGCGAGGTCGATTTCTATTCGGGCGCCTTTCCGGCAAATCGCGGTAATGCCCTTTCTTCGGTTTTCAATTTCAAACAAAAAGATGGCCGTGACGACCGGATCGGCTTCACTGCCACAGTAGGCGCCAGCGATATCGGACTTACGCTCGAAGGCCCTATCGGCGATAAAACCACTTTTTTAATTTCGGCAAGGAGGTCTTATTTGCAATTGTTGTTTACCCTTTTAGATCTGCCTTTTTTGCCGGCTTACAATGATTTTCAGGCAAAAGTCAAAATGAAGATCGATGAAAAAAATGAACTGTATTTCATCGGGCTGGGAGCTATCGACGATTTTACACTCAACTTTGACGCCACCAGCAATGAAACGAACCAATACATCATCGACGCCCTCCCTGTGCAAACCCAATGGAATTACACCAACGGCCTGGTTTATAAACATTATGAAAGCAATGGCTACTGGACTTTCGTGTTGAGTAGGAATATGCTGAACAACCAGGCTGTGAAATACGAAAACAATGACAGCTCATCACCCGATAAACTCATCCTGAATTACAAGTCGCAGGAAATTGAAAATAAATTGAGGATTGAAAACACCCGCCGGTTTGGGGATTATAAACTCAACTTCGGAGCCGCTTTCGAATACGTCAAATACAACAATAACACCTTCAATAAAATTTTCGACGCCGCAGGCCCGGATGATGTGTTCTTTTCTTCTGAATTTGATATGAACAAATATGGAGCCTTCGCACAGATCAGCCGCAATTGGATGCAAGACCGGCTTACTGCCTCCTTTGGTTTCAGACTCGACGCCAACAATTTCGCACCTGATATGAACAACCCGCTCGAACAATTTTCCCCGCGAATATCTTTATCGTATTTATTGAACAAAGCGCTTACCCTTAATTTCAATACCGGCATTTATTACCAGTTGCCGCCATACACCGTGTTGGGTTACAAAGAAAATGGCGTTTTTGTCAACAAAGAAAATGGCGTGACATATATCAGGAACACACAGATCGTAGGCGGTGTGGAATTCAATACGGCTGCGAATTCAAGGTTTACGGTTGAAGGATATTTCAAAACTTATGACAATTACCCTTTTTTATTGCGAAAAGGCATTTCACTCGCCAACCTGGGCGGAGATTTCGGGGTGATCGGAAATGAACCGACAGTTTCAACTTCCGAAGGCAGGAGTTATGGTATTGAGTTGTTTTTCCAGCAGCGGTTGTACAAAGGATTTTACGGCATTGCTTCATATACTCAAGGCTGGAGCGAGTTCAAAGATAAACATGGCGATTTTATACCTTCTTCCTGGGATGCCCGCCATATCCTCAACCTCGCAGTAGGAAAACGATTCAAAGGCAACTGGGAAGCAGGGATCAATTGGCGGTTCCAATCCGGCTTGCCAATGACGCCTTTCGACAATGACAGATCGGCATTGGTGCTCAATTGGGATCGAAACGGAACAGGTATTCCGGATTATGATCTATTGAACACTAAAAGAGCAGGAGCTTTCAATACCATAGATGTTAGAATTGATAAAAAATGGTTTTTCAAAAAGTGGAGCCTTAATCTATATTTCGACATTGAAAACCTCACCGGAAGTGCGATCAGCAGAGATGTGCTGATCCTGAACCGACCGCTGGACGAAAATGGCGCACCCATCGGGAATGGGATCATTGTCAACCCCGATGCACCCATCGGGGAGCAAAAATATCTTTTGAAAACGATTGACGATGCGGTTGGAACAACAATCCCATCAGTTGGGGTGGTGATCGCTTTGTAACTCAAAACGATCAATTTTTTTCTTTTTCCCGGCCTCGAGCATCAACCCCAGTTTGTAAAGATCAAACAGCCGAAGGTTGATCCGCGTTGAATGGAAATTCCGGACAAGTTGTTTTTTTGCAATCCTGAAAACCAAAGTCAGTGGTGCTTCGAGGTTTAGCTGCATGATCTTTTTATATGCACGAAGGAGCCGGGTGTCGATCATTTCATGTTTTCGAGAAAGGTACAGCAGGTTTTCAACAGCCTGCCGGGTTTTGTGCAAAAAGACATCCGTGGTTTCCAGACCTGTGTGCTCCAGGGGATTGTCGATGTGCAAAATAGGAATTCCGGCCTGTTTGAGTTGCAACCCGAAGAGCGTATCTTCATGGCCGTATTGCCTCAGGTTTTCATCAAAGAGAAATTTAAGAAATATATTTTTCGGAACGACAAAGTTGTTGGTCATAAACGAGTGGTGCGGATTTTTCCTGCGCTCGGATGCCGGGATCTGCTCGCGATGTTTTCCATAAAACCATCTGAAATAAAACTCCTTTGCAGGTGGCTCCGACTGATAGACCGTACCCCCGCAGATCAGGCTGCCGCCATCCAGGTTATCCACATAATTGCGGATAAAGTCGTTGGAAACGACTTTTGAGTCGCAATCCAAAAAAAGCAGGTGATCGTATTTTGCCGCGCGTCCCAGTTCGTTTCGAATCTTTGCACGCCCCAGGTTTTGCGGAAGCTCGCGAAAAGTTACATATTTCAAATTTGAGACTGTCCTGTTTTTCAACTTGAACTGTTCGTCCGAAGCATCATCAAAGCATAAAATCTCAAAAGAAATTCCCGAAGCCGCGCATTGCCCGTGCAGAGTTTTTACAAAATGTGCGATGTCGTAATTGTAAACCGGAATTAGGATTGAGAGCATGTGATGGGGTAATGTGGTAATTTGCTAATGTGCTGATTTGTTGATGTGCTGATTTGCTAATGTGCTGATTTGCTAATGTGCTGATTTGCTAATGTGCTGATTTGTTAATTTGATTTTTAGGTGTCTGGTGTTCCCGACAAGTCGGGATTTCCGGTTCACCGTTCACCGTTCACCGTTTCCAATTCCATACTCCACAACTTTCCGACTTCCCGATTTCCCAACTCAACATCTTTCCCCGCAAAATATCTAACTAAAAAGAATTGAACTAATAAAACAAACATTTTCAATTATTTTTGGCTGCGGGGTATAAAATCTAAAAAAAATACTTTCAATTAAAACTGAAAGTTGTGAAGGTTGTTACCTTTGTGTTCATGATCTTTCAAACCCAAAATATGAATGTAAATATCCAGGTCATTCTCGAAGATAAAACGCTTGATCCCGCTTTGAGGAATATTGCCGAAAAAGTAGCCGATGGAAAACGGATCAGCAGTGAAGAAGGTTTGTTGCTGTTCGAGCAGGGAGAGTTGGGTTACCTTGGAGCGCTGGCGAATTTCGTTCGCGAAAAAAAACACGGTGATAAAACTTATTTCAACCGCAATTTTCATATCGAACCCACCAATGTTTGTTTATATACCTGTACATTCTGTTCCTACTCACGTCTCATCAAAAAGCGGGAAGACGGCTGGGAATATACGCTGGATGAGATCATGGATATTGTAAAAAATTACGATGATCAGCCGGTTACCGAAGTACATATCGTCGGAGGGGTTTTGCCACAATACGATCTGAAATTCTACACCGAACTTTTTCAAAAGATCAAGTTGCATCGTCCTTCTTTACACGTTAAAGCCCTCACACCGGTTGAGTATCATTACATTTTTAAAAAGGCAAAAGTGAGTTACGCTGAAGGCATGAAACTGATGAAAGAAGCTGGTCTGGACAGTATGCCGGGAGGTGGCGCTGAGATATTCCATCCTGAGATCCGCGACCAGATCGCCGGCGGAAAATGCTCAGGCGACCAATGGCTGGCGATCCACGAAGAATGGCACAAGCTCGGCGGGCGCTCGAATGCGACCATGCTTTACGGTCATATTGAAAAATTCGAACACCGCATCCATCACCTCGAAGAGCTTCGCAAACTCCAGGATAAAACCGGTGGCTTCCAGACTTTTATTCCCCTGAAATTCAGGAACAAGGACAACCAGATGTCGCACGTACCGGAATCAACCATCGTCGAAGACCTGCGCAATTATGCCATCAGCCGGATCTATCTCGACAATTTCGATCACATCAAGGCTTATTGGCCGATGATCAGCCGTAACACTGCGCAAGTCGCGTTGTCCTTCGGCGTGGATGACATCGACGGAACCATCGACGATACCACAAAAATATATAGCATGGCCGGCGCCGAAGAGCAAAACCCCGCCATGAACACCGAAGAACTGGTAAACCTGATCAGAAGGGTAGGGCGCAAACCCATCGAACGGGATACGCTTTAACAGGTTGTCAAAGATTACAGAGATCATGTGTTTGAGGCTGACA
>CAZKDA010000023.1:0-33395 GCA_964551455.1 uncultured Saprospiraceae bacterium | reverse complement strand
GACAGGTCGGGGCCAGTAGGGGCTGGCTAGAAACGAGAACATTAACAAATTAACAATCTACAACTACTAACTAAACAAATAGCATACAATGAAAATCATCATTCCAATGGCTGGCCGGGGTTCGCGCCTTCGCCCGCATACGCTCACCGTACCGAAACCTTTACTTCCGATCGCCGGAAAACCAATGGTGCAACGCCTGGTGGAAGACCTCGCCGCAAGTTGCAACCATAAAATCGAAGAAATCGCTTTTATCATCGGCGATTTTGGAAAAGAAGCAGAACAGCAGCTTTTGGCCATTGCAGATTCGCTGGGAGCCAAAGGGTCTATATATTTCCAGCATCAGCCGCTCGGAACGGCACACGCGATATTGTGTGCAAATGACAGCCTGTCCGGGCCTTGCATCATTGCCTTTTCGGATACGCTTTTCAAAGCCAATTTTTCTATCAACAATGAAGTGGATGGAATGGTGTGGGTACAAAAAGTGGAAGACCCTTCGGCTTTCGGCGTGGTGAAAGTCAACGAGAACAATGTGATAACCGATTTTGTTGAGAAGTCGCCGGTTTTTGTTTCTGACCTGGCTATTGTGGGCATTTATTATTTCAAAGACGGAGACAACCTCCGCAATGAATTGCAATACCTGATCGACCACGACATAAAGGACAAAGGAGAATACCAATTGACCAGCGCATTGGAAAATATGAAATCAAAAGGGCTGACCATCGTTCCCGGAAATATCGAAGAATGGCTTGATTGTGGCAACAAAGAAGCCGTAGTTTTTACCAACAAACGGATGCTTGAATTGAAAGCTTCAGAAAGCCTGGTGGCCAGTTCCGTTTCCAACGAAAATTCGGTAGTTATTCCTCCATGCTTTTTGGGTGACAATGTGCGGCTTCGCAATGCAGTGGTTGGGCCTTACGTTTCTGTTGGAAGCAATTCGACTATCGAAAACTCCGTTATCGTAAACACCATCATCCAGGAAAATTCATCGGTTTCCGATGCCAATCTGGAAGGCTCCATGATCGGGAGTTTTGTGGAATATAAAGGCAAAAAAACCGACCTGAGCTTAGGCGATTATTCAAAATTCACCACATGAACTTTAAACCTTGCAAATATCATTTTATCCTGATACCATTCATAGCCTTTGTGGTTGTTGCTTCTCCTTTACGTGGCCAGGAAAAAGTATCGGAGCAAGAGATCAATACGCAAAAGATATTCATCGACGCCAGCAAAGAAAAACTGCTTGGCAATTATGAGCAAGCTATTACCCTTTTCAAAGAAGTGTTAAAAAGAGACAGCTCGAATGATGCCGCGCTGTACGAAATCGCCAGGATCTATGAAGCGCAAAACGACCTCGAAAAAGCGCTGCATTCCATAAGAACGGCGCTTTCGAAGGATTCCGGAAATGAATGGTACGCCATGTTCCTGGCTGACATTTACGACAAAATGGGAAAACCAAAGGAGGCTGCCCGGATTTACGAAAACCTTGTCGAGAGAGATGATAATAATTTTTATTATTATGAAAAATGGGCTTTCTACCTCGTCAAAGCCGGCGATGCTAAAAAGGCAATAAAAGTTTACGATACCCTGGAAAGCAAGGTGGGCATCAACCAGGAACTTTCAGACAAAAAATACAGGCTTTACCTCGGACTGGGCGATCAGAAAAATGCTGCAAAGGAATTGGAAATGCTCATCCAATCTGATCCGCTCAACACTGACTACCGCCACATGCTGGCTAATTTTTATATCCAGACCGGCGACGAGCAAAACGCAGAAAAAGTCTTTAAGGAAATCCTGGAGATCAACCCCGACGATGGTTTCGCCACCATTGCCCTGGCCGAAAAATTCAAAACAGAAGGCGACGATCCCGGCTATCTTTCTACCTTGAAACCCATTTTTGAAAACCCCGAAATCAGCATCGACGTAAAAATCCAGGAACTCATCCCCTATATTCAATCCATTGCAAATATGGCCGACGAACCGCTGGGTACTGCACTGGCCGACCTCGCCGGTATTCTCGAGCAGGTACATCCCAAAGAAGCCAAATCTTATGCAGCTTACGGCGACATTCTCTATTATACAGGAGATCACATTACCGCATTGCAGAAATATCAAAAAGCGCTGGAACTCGACAAAACGGTATTCCCGGTCTGGGAGCAGGTTATGGACATAAATTTGGAGCTACGCAATTTCAACGACCTGTTGCGGGTATCGGAAAATGCGCTGGAATATTTTCCCAATCAAGCCAGCGCTTATTATTTCCACGGCGTGGCCAATGGCCATTTGGCTGAACATCGGGAAGCCCTCAATAGCCTCCAACAAGCCCTCATGATGTCGCGGCGGAATCCGGCGCTGCGGCTCGACATTTACCACCAAATGGCCATCGAACACCATCACCTCAAAGAGTTTGACAAGTCCGATGCGGCTTTCGACGAAGCGCTGAAGATCAATCCGCAGGCTCATTCCATCCTCAACCGCTATAGTTATTATCTGGCGTTGCGCGGCGAACGATTCGCCCAAGCCAGGCAGATGTGCGAAAGAGTTAATGAACTGAATCCCGACAATCCATATTATCAGGATACATACGCCTGGGTTTTGTACAAAATGAAAGACTTCAACGCCGCTAAAGAATGGTTGGACAAAGCGCTTTCAAACGGCGGTGACCAAATGCCGGATATCCTCGAACATTATGGGGATATCCTGTTTCAATTAGACGATGTGGACAAGGCCATTTCTTTTTGGCAAAAAGCACAGGAAAAAGGTTCCACTTCAAAATTGCTCAGCAAAAAAATCGCAGACCGCCGGTTGTATGAGTAGCTACTGCGTGGTTTTGGGTCGTGGAGTTGGAAAGTCGTGGAGTTGGAAAGTCGTTAAGTTGCTGGTTGCTAGTTCCAATCAACCCAGTCAATCAATCACCACATCGGAGCGAATCCCGCTTTTTCTCGAAAAAGTGGGACGATGAAATCGGGAACATCACATACCCCCATTATACTAAAAATGTCGTTTTAAAACAAAAACCTGAATTGAAACCCGTATTCATATATATCCTGTTGCTATCGACGCTGACCATGTTTTTCCTGCCTGCTTGCAAAACCGTCAGGAGCGCAGAGGCCGTCAGCCTGAAATCCAGGCCATCAAAATTCATCCTGAAAAAACTAGCGGATCAGCGATTCGAAGCCCAATGGCTGAACGCAAAATTGCGCATTTCATATACCGATGAACATCAAACCAAGAATTTTAACGCCAATCTCCAGATGCAAAAAGACAGTCTGATCTGGATGAACGTAAAAAAACTGAACGTGGAAGCTGCGCGGATCAAGATCACTCCCGACAGTATTTATGTCATCGATCGCCTCAACAAGGAATATTTCATCAAAGGGCTGGATTTCCTCGAAAAAACTTACATCCTGCCTTCGCGAAAGTCAGGGCCTTCCAATTTCAAAGTACTCCAGGAGATCATCTTTGGTAATGCTGTCTTTTTTGATGGCACTCCGCTGAATGCTTCCGTCAATTCTACCAACTATCAACTCGAAAATGAAAACGATTCGTTCGACAGCCAATACCTCGTTGACGGCTTGTATTTTTTATTGACCCAAATGTCTTTCAAGGAAAAACGCGGCGACCAAAAGCTGAGCATATCCCTTGAGCACAAAGCCAGCGGTGACGAATATCCGAATTTTTCGTATTTTCGTAACTTCAGTTTTTATAACAAAAACACAGGTAACGTTTCGATAGAAGCCAAATTTTCAAAATTAGAACTTAACACCCCCAAGACTTTCCGCTTTGAAATACCGGCACATTATAAAAAGATCGATTAAAATTTCCCTTCTCCTGTTCTTTGCAGGTTTGTTAGGATTGCCTCTTTCGCAGGCACAAGGCAGAAAATCGCTCGAAAACAAACGGGCCGGGCTTATCGAAGAAATCAGCGCTACTACAAAATTGCTCGGTCAAACCACCAACAACAAAGCCGCAACCCTCGACCGATACGTGACCCTGCAACGCCAAATCCAAACCAGGCGGGAACTCATCCGCACCCTTCAGGAAGAACTGGACCTGACCCATGGAAATATCGACAGAACCAAAGAAGTGGTCCAATCGCTCGAATCCGACATCAAACGATTGCAACAGGAATACGCCATGATGGCGAGAAGTGCGTACAGGCAAAAGATCAGCAACAGTACTCTGCTTTTCATCTTTTCGGCGGATAGTTTCAATCAGGCCTTTAAACGCTGGCAGTATCTGAGGCAATACGATCAATACCGAAAGAAACAGGCAAAGCTGATCATAGAAACAAAAAACACCCTGACCCAAAAAATGATCCAGCTCGAAGAGCGGATCGCCGATAAGGAGCAATTGCTCGCCGACCAGGAAGACCAAACCAATCTGCTCAACAAAGAGTTGGAAGCCAAAGCCAGCCTGCTCAAAACCCTGCAAAACGACGAGGCGCGACTGAAAAAGGCGTTGAACGAAAAACGCTTCGCACACCAAAAGCTCAACGATGCCATTGAGAAGGTCATCCAGGAGGAAGTACTTGCAGAACGCAAAAAAGCCAGAAGCGCAGAGGCGCTCCGGAACAATAAAAACTTAACGCCTACAAAAACGCCGGAGACCAATATCCTTACCACCGGGTTTTACCAAAACAAAGGCAGGTTGCCCTGGCCGGTAACCAACGGGATCGTCACCAGTTATTTTGGCAAACAGCCTCACCCTACTTTAAAGAAAATAGAGATCACCAACAATGGAATTGACATCCGCACGGACCTCAACGCCGAAGTCAGGGCCGTTTATGATGGCGTCGTCGTTGGCAAACAGTTTGTCCCGGGTTACGATTACATGGTCATTATTCAGCATGGGAATTATTACACCGTATATTCAAACCTCAAGGAAGTTTTTGTAAAAAAGAATGATAAATTAAAGATCAGGCAAACGATCGGAAGAGCAGCCGTAAACCCGAAAAGCAATGTCTCGGAAGTTCATTTTGAAGTCTGGAAAGAAAAAGAACGGATGAATCCTTTAAGCTGGATCGCTAAAAACTGATTGAAAACTACACCGACGCCCGCACCATCAGCACGATCCCGAAAATGACCAGCGCCAGCCCCGAAATGCGGCGGGTCAGGAGAATATGCTTCGGTTTTAACCACCGGCGGATAGACTTTGCCAACAATACTTTCAAAGAGTCCGTAACGATCAGCGTACCCAAAATTCCCCCAAATAAAATTGCAGCGTCCTGCCCGTCGAGATTGTCTTTTGCAACAACAGTGGTCGTAACCGATGTCCAGAAAAAAACTGTAAACGGATTGACGGTATTGATGAGAAATCCTTTGAGCCACAAAGAAAGATAAGAATCTGAAATGCCCGAAGGTTTATCAATTTGAGGAGGCCTGCTAAACAGTGTAATGATCCCTGTGATGATGAGCACCAGGCCTCCGGCGATACCCAGCGTCAGTTTAAAACCGTCCCATTCCAGCATATTCAACAGATAGGAAACCCCAAAATAGGATAGCAGGATATAGATCAGGTCGCTGAGCCAAATGCCCACCCCTATTGCAGCCCCTGCACGGAATCCCCGCTCAATCCCCGCCTGGATGAGCGCAAATACGATCGGCCCAATCATGATGCTGAGTAGTAATCCCAGCATAATCCCTTTGATAAGTAAAGCAGCATTCAATTTTACCGGTTTTAAACTAACCTGAGTTACGGATTTGATAAAATAGCTCGCAGTTTCTCCGACGTGTAAAGGCTAGCCACAAAGACTCAAAGTCGCAAAGGTGTAATGCCTGTCAGCCTTTATACTTGTTCACGGTTAACTGTCAGATTTTTACATCAAGACGTCAGTTGAGCAGAATTTCTTTGTGACTTTACCGCCCACGCAGTGCGTGGCAGGCATTGCGGTACAGGCAGTAGCTTCGTGGCAAATTATGACTACATTTCGAATACTATTTTCATTGCAAACATCATAAAATTTTAAAAAAAACAGGCCTTTATCTTTGTCCTAATTTATAACGCGTCACGCGGTAATTCACGTTAAACCCCCTTTTTTGCACAATCAATGCAAAGTTAGCAATACAAAAACAACTCGAAGGTGATAAGTTTCTTTTTGTTTTGAAAAGCCCGATCTCAACTGTAAATGGTAGCGACGAGTTTTCTCCTTCCTGCCCGATTCCTGAATTCACAGAGGTAGATCCCCTGCCAGACTCCGAGATTGAGCCTTCGGTTTGAGATCGGAATGGTGAGGGAAGATCCGACGAGTGCTGCCTTGATATGCGCCGGCATATCGTCCGGGCCTTCGATGGTGTGGGTCAGGAAAGGAAGATTTTCCGGAACGAGTTTATTGAAAATGCTTTCGAAATCCACGCGAACCGAGGGGTCTGCGTTTTCGTTGATGGTCAGGCCTGCGGAAGTGTGTTTGATAAATAAATTCAACAACCCGGCTTCCGGTAATTCTCCCAACTGGTGAAGCACCTCATCAGTAATAAGGTGGAACCCTCTCGGATAGGCAGGAAGTGAAAAGTCGATTTGCCGGATCATGTGTAGTGTTTTAGATTGGAAGCAAAATTTGGATTATGCGCAACTATACAGATGAAAAGCATCCCAAAGTTTAAGATACCAAAATGTGAGAATTCTATTCCGATTGAATGGCTTGTATAATAATTGAAAAGGATAGCGCCGGGAATTGGCATTTTCAACTTATCTCGAATACGGCGGGCAGCGAATATCTCCAAAATAATACACCAACCCGACGCCGAACATGATATAAGCGTCTTTGGTGTTTTGGTTGCCACGCTGGCGGCCGGCCTGGCCGATCGGGGTTTCGTGCGGCCCGATTATGGATCGATCAGACAAGTCAACGGCCATTTGCCCTCTCAGGGATTCGAGGTCATCCATATCGGGGTAAACCGTACTCACATCATCGAGATAATCGGTGAAAGTCCTGCGGGCGCTCAGTTCAAAGTTTAAGCTCCATTCGTAGCTCAGGTCAATTTTAAAACCCAGTCCATAAGTAAAAGCACCCTGCACCGTGTAATATTCCTCGCCTTTGAACTGTCCTTCGGTACCAAGGGGTCGTAGCTCAACCATCTGTCCGTTGTACTCGGCTTTAGGATTGAAATAAAACACCGAAAAACCTGCAAAGACGTAAGGCGTGTAAAACTGGGTTCTGCTGCCGTGAATGTAGGGAAGGAAGTTAAACTCAAACTGAGCCGTACCATCCATGAGCATGGATTTGAAGCTGAGGTTTCTGGCTCTTTCATAGGAGTTTTTCGAGTCTGAATCATAGCCGCTGATATTGCCGTAGTTAGCGCCGAATTTCAGACAAAGCCTGTCGTTGAAATTCCAGCGGGCGATCAGGCCGCCGGCAACGCCGGGTCTGGTGAGATTGAAATTGGGGTTGAGATCACCAAAATAATGTGAAACGCCCAACCATCCTCCAGCTTCCCAACCCATTTGAGCAGAAGCAATGAAACCGGAAAGTGCAAGGAATATTGTAAATAGTGTTTTTTTCACAACTGAGGTTTTTAATAAGGGATATTGTTCATGAGCGGGGGCAAAGTTAGTATAAAACGAACAATCCCCCAATTTGTTATGACAACTACTTGATGGAAAAGTCGCCACGCGGTTGTTTCATGGCAATTTAGATACCGGATGGAATAAACTACCCTGGAAGGAATTCAAAAAAGCAAATCCGCCTGATTTGAAATGAAACTTACAGCCCCGCCTTCGCCGAAATTTCCAGCATACGGTTGATGGAAGCGATCCCTTTTTCGATCACCCAGTCGGGGAGGATGATCTCCGGCTGTTCGTGTTTCATGCACAGATAGAGCTTTTCCATGTTGTTGCGCTTCATGTGCGGGCAATCGTTACAGGAGCACATATTGTTTGGCGGAGCGGGGATAAATTTCTTTTCGGGCGACGCCAGTTCCATCTGATGAAGAATTCCAGCTTCCGTTGCCACGATGAACTCTTTGGCATCCGATTCTTTGGTGTATTTTAATAAGCCACTGGTAGAACCGATATAATCAGCCATTTCGAGGATATGCGCTTCGCATTCCGGGTGGGCGATGAATTTCGCCTCGGGGTGACGGAGCCGCAGCTTGGTGATCTTTTCGTGGGAAAATATCTCGTGCACCATACAGGTTCCATTCCAGAGCACGAGGTCGCGGCCTGTTTTTTTCATCAGGTACGCGCCTAGGTTGCGGTCGGGAGCGAAGATGATCCCTTTGTCTTTTGGAATGCTGTTGATGACGTGGATGGCATTGGAAGAGGTGCAGCAAATATCCGTCAGTGTTTTCATCTCGGCGGTACAGTTGATATAGCTCACCACCATGTGATCCGGGTATTTTTCTTTGAATTTTTTAAACAAATGCGGCGGGCAGGAATCTGCCAGTGAACAACCGGCTTTGAGGTCGGGCAGCAAAACTTTCTTTTCAGGAGAAAGCATCTTGGCCGTTTCCGCCATAAAATGAACTCCAACAAAAACGATCACATCGGCGTCGGTACTGGCTGCCTTTTGAGAAAGCCCAAGGCTGTCGCCGATGTAGTCCGCAATATCCTGGATTTCGGCATCCACGTAGTAATGTGCCAGGATGATCGCGTTCTTTTCTTTTTTCAACTTTTCTATCTCTTCAACCAAATCCAGCGTAGGATCGACGTCGATGTCGAGGTATCCAACCTGTTCGAGGTGCTTTTGGGCAATGGCAAGATTCTGGGTCATAATTCTATTTTTAAGTTTTTTAATGGCTACACCATTGAGAATAAAACAGGTTGTTTAAATGTTTTGTTTAAAGCGGAAAATTATGTAAAACAGCGCGAATTCCTGATCGCGATCAGCTGAAAATCATAAAAATTGCCGGTCGTTTATTCAGGTCGGGAACCGTATTTTTTTGCCATTCCTTTATTTTCATGGTTTTGATAAACTGGCTGTCGAGGGTCAGGTCGGCTGCGATACAAAAGAGTGTTTCCGGATTTAAAGTTTTCAATGCTTCTTCAATGAGGCCGTTGTTGCGATAGGGCGTTTCCATAAATATCTGGGTCTGACGCAGCTTCGAAGCCTGTTGCTCCAGGCGTTTTAAATCCCTGGCGAGTTCCGGCTTCCTGGCAGCGAGGTAGCCGTGAAAGCAAAAAGACTGTCCATTCATTCCCGAAGCCATCAAGGCCAGCAATATCGACGAGGGGCCTACCAATGGTACAACCTCGATATTTTTGCGGTGCGCCAACGCTACGATCTGAGCGCCGGGGTCTGCTACGCCAGGGCAGCCTGCTTCGGACAATAATCCAATGTCCTTTCCGCTTTCAGCAGCTTCAAGGAAAGTTGACCATTCGTGTTCTTCGGTTCTTTTGTTTAGTTCAAAAAAAGTAAGTTCATCGAATGTTTTTTTTGGATTTGTCCTTTTTATAAAATGGCGGGCAGTTTTGGCCTTTTCGGCAATAAAAAAATCCAGTCTATGTAATATCTCAATAACATAAGCCGGAATAGCATGTGTAGCGTTGTCCCCCAAAGGAGCCGGAATGAGGTATAATTTTCCTTTTTTCAAAATCGAACTTGTTTTGACGGCAAGTTAAAAATTGATGGCATTTTTAAAAAACTTGTTTCTGTTTTCCAAAGCCGCTATTTGTGTATCTTTGCGCGATATGAGCGCTGACCAAAGATTTTCATGAGCACAACTTACACCATAAAACTTCCACAGTTCGAGGGGCCGTTCGATTTGTTGCTTTTCTTCATTCAAAGGGATGAACTGGATATTCACGATATTCCTATTTCAAAGATCACCGACGATTTTCTGGCCTATATCCGGCAAATGGAATCGCTGAACATCGACCTGGCCAGCGAATTTATCCTGGTAGCCGCTACCCTGATGCGCATCAAAGCCAAGATGCTCATTCCCCGCAAACCGCTCGATGACGAAGGCAATGAGATCGATCCCCGCGAAGAACTCGTGCAGCGCCTTCTGGAATACAAACGATTCAAAAGCGTGCTGGAAGAGCTCCGGCAGATGGAAGAGGATCGCTCTTTCCGTACCCCCCGCGGCAACACCTCGCGCGAATTGAAGCAGATCGCTACAAAAGCACTGGTGGACATCGAGCTGGAATCATTCGATCTGTTCAAGCTCATGCGGGCATTTCAGCGGGTGCTGCTGCAAGTCGAAGACAACAAAAAAAAAGCGGTGCATCATGTTTACAATTACAACCATACCGTTCAGGGGCAGCAGATATATTTGCTTTCACGGGTCAGAAAAGGCGTAAAAACCAATTTCAAAACGATCTTCGGAAAATGCGAAAACCGCATCCACGCCATCATTACTTTCCTGGCCTTGCTCGAATTGCTGAATATGCAGAAGATCAAATGCATCGTCGGCATGGGGGTCAATAACTTCTGGCTTACAGTTCCTGACACAGAAGAAAAATTGGAATCTGAAAATACTGCCTTTGAGGAGGAAGAGTGAAATGGATCAAGGTTCGTAACCTGCAACCCCAAGGCGTGGTTCATTGTGTATTTTTATTGTTTGAGCTTTTTTGATGAAAGCCTCCTATCAATTCCGCTGTTCGATGTCCAGGAGCAATTGAACCGTCGAGATCACTTCCTTAGCTTTACTGAAATCCGGTTTTTCCAACACTTTCTCTTCTTGTCCCACTGTTTTTCCCCGCTTCACTAAATCCATCATTTTTTGGCGTTCAACATGAGAAAACGCTGAAAACGTCCTGCGGAGCAAAGGCAGAACCTCCTCAAAGTTTTCCATTGGGATTTGGCTAACCCAGTTGTCCAGGATTTCCCAAAGCATGGGGTTGTGGATCAGCAGCAGGCCGCTTCCAAATAAAAAACCTTCCATCCAAAGGGCGGCGTCCATCCTGTCATTTCCATGCGACAGCGCATAGCTCATCCGCCTGGCCGTTTCTTCGAGCGTGATGTATTCTTTGTCAAAAAGAATGCGACAGCAACTACCCCGCAATATCCCGTTCACATTTTTTAACCCGGTGATCTGGTTTAGCGTTTTGTGCCAAAGATCGTTATAGGTCGCTTGATTTAGGATATTGACAGACTGGTTGACCAGCATGAGTTTTTCAAACAGTTCCTTCGAGGCTTCCTCATCGATCGAAACACAGGCGTTGGGCAATGAAATGCAAATCCGCGGGATCATCTTGTCGATGACCCTCTCCAGCGAAGCGGTATCCGTTTTCCGGGAACTGCCATACCGAAAAGCATTGACCAGGGCAGGCAAAGCGCCCATGAGATGTTGCACGTCTTTGGTCAGCGCGGAAAGGTCTTGCAGATAGTAGATCAGTTCTCCGATGATTTCTTTAAGATCGGCGTTGAGCGCAGACTCCAGCAGTCCGGAAAGTTCTGGCAGCGTTTCAATTTCATTGACTTTGTGCATCACAAAGCGCGAGCTTGCCGAATAAACCGTATTGCCCCACATACCCGCTTCGATGATGTTGATAGCAAAATCCGGTTTCCAGCGGAGTTTCCATATTTCTGAAAAATTGCCGGTATTAAAACGGCTGGTTTTTTTCTGTTTCCCAAATGGAATGCCCAGCAATTGCAGGCGATGGAGCAGGTGGCTGGCCGCGAGATTGGAATCGATGCGCAGGTCGAGGGTTTTGTCCACAGCTTCCACGCTGTTTTTTTCTTTTGAAAGCCTTGCCGACCTGATCTCTTTTTCCAGGTCTTGCTGCAAAGGCATCAGCGGGATTTCCGGGGGAACACTGCCGATCCGGTTGCCGATGATGAGCTTTCTGCTGATCACTTCCATTTTAGAGACATACCCTTCACAAAAAGTGGAAAGCGCTGCTTCGTACATTTCGTCGATGCCCGGCAGCGGAAGGTTGCACATTGTGGCGAGTGTATCCGCCAGGCGGGCAGCTTCAATGACATGTGCCGATGAGGCATCGATATCCTCTTTGCGAAACAGGCGGGCAACCTTTGTCATCCAGCGGATCACCACTTCCCGCTGGTTTCTGAACAACAACTCGTAATAAGCCGGTGACACTACCCCTGCGCGATACCCCTCCTGACTGGAAAGGCGGTCGTAAGACCAGGGAACCCAGGTTGCTTTGGTGCCCGTTTTTTTGATGCCTTTCAAAACGGACTTATCGGTTGTGGCTTTGAATTGATCCAGATGATGCAAAACCGGAGCGTGCCAGGCACCACAAACGACAGCGATATTTTGAAAACCTTCCTTCATGGCATTGCGGATGGCATTGCGCATGTGCGCTTCCCGCATCATCTCATCGGGTGGCGTTTCTCCGGTTTTTTCGCGGAGCGCCGTCATCAGTTCGATGATGTCCGAAAATATTTCTTTTGGGCTTTCTTCTTTTTCAAAATGCACCTCCCACCATCTTTCACTATCTGTGAATCCGGAGAGCCGGGCGGCATAAGCCAGCGGATCATTTTGCAAAAGTGTATCTTCGGCGGTTTCTTCCTTCCGGGTATTTTTATTTTCGAAAGAAAGCTGTACTTCTTTTTTCGCGGCTTGCTCAATCGTAAAAAATAAAGCCTGCGGCAAATCGATAAACCTGATCGGGATGTCTTTTTTCAGTCCAAATTTCATAGCTTGCCATTCCGGAGAAAACCTGCCAAAAGGAAAATAAGCAGCCTGTTTGAGGTCTTTGGGGTTGTACACCAAAATGGCAACCGGTGGTTTTAAGGCTTTATTGCCAACATGTTCGATCAGCTGATCCGCATCCGGCGGCCCTTCGATCAGAAGAATATCCGGCTCCAGCGCTTTCAAAGCGCTCCGAAGACTTTTTGCCGAACCAGGTCCATGATGCCGTATGCCAAAAATGGTGATCAATTGTTGTTAATTTTTTTTACTCCCGGAATGACCAGGCATAAGATTTATAAATTTAGTTGATAAATTTGTAAAATTATGAATTTGCTAATTTGCTAATGTGCTAATGTGCTAATGTGCTAATGTGCTAATTTGCTAATTTGCTAATGTGCTAATGTGCTAATTTGCTGATTTGCTGATTTGATGATGTGCTGATGTGCTGATTTGATGATTTGATGATTTGCTAATTTGCTAATGTGCTAATGTGCGGATTTGATAATTTGATAGAACCAGCAACTAGCAACTTGTAACTAGAAACTTGTAACCCGAAACCAAACAAAATGAGCGACTGGAATTTAGGAGAAAAAGAGAAAAAAGGAATTAAAAGATCAACCGAGCACGCGGTGTTGATCGGCTTGGTGCATCAGGACCAGACGGAAGAGCAGGTGGAAGAATACCTCGACGAGCTGGAATTTTTGGCAGAAACCGCAGGCGCCGAGGTGGTAAAACGCTTCGTCCAGAAGCTACAGCATCCTGATCCCCGCACCTTTGTCGGCTCCGGAAAGCTGGAGGAGATCAACGAATACATTCAAAAAAATGAATCCGTCAACCTCGCCATTTTCGATGATGACCTCAGCGGCAAGCAAGTCAATATCATCGAAGAGGCGCTGAAAGTCAAGATCATCGACCGCAGCAGTCTGATCCTGGATATTTTTGCCAGCCGCGCCCAAACCGCGCAGGCCAAAGCCCAGGTTGAACTGGCGCAGATGCTTTACGTTCTGCCGCGGCTCAGGGGGTTGTGGACGCACCTCGAAAGGCAGCGCGGTGGTATCGGTATGCGTGGTCCCGGTGAGAAAGAAATAGAAACCGACCGACGGATCATCCGCGACAAGATCGCCCTGCTAAAAAAGAAACTCGAAAAGATCGACCAGCAAAACTTCACCCGACGCAAAAACCGCGAGCAAATGATCCGCGTAGCCCTGGTGGGTTATACCAACGTGGGCAAATCAACCCTGATGAACCAACTGAGCAAATCGGAAGTGTTCGCCGAAAACAAACTCTTCGCCACCCTCGACACCACCGTCCGCAAAGTGGTTTTTGGAACCATGCCTTTTTTGCTGTCGGATACCGTGGGGTTTATTCGCAAGTTGCCGCATCACCTCGTTGAAAGTTTCAAATCCACGCTCGACGAAGTGCGCGAAAGCGATCTGCTGATCCATGTGGTCGATATTGCGCATCCGCAGTTTGAAGACCAGATCAGAACCGTCAACGCAACTTTGAAAGATCTGGGCGTTTCCGAAAAAAAGTGCCTGATCGTTTTTAATAAAATAGACCTTTACCGCGAGCGGTATTTCGACAAATATGTCAATGACACTACTAAAGCGGATATTGAAAAGGAACTCAGGGAAAAGCTGAAAAACGAGTTTGTCCACGATAATGTATTCATTTCAGCGGTTACACGGGAAAACCTGGATGTGTTGAGAGAAAAATTGACCGCAATAATTAAAGAATTATATGAAATTCGTTATCCTTATCAGGCGAAACAATGGTGATGTTTTCCCAAAGTGTTTTATTTTTGTTGTTTTTAGGATTAATACTTTGGTAATTTTTTCAAAAAAATGAAATTCAATGATCCGCAAATAGTTTCACTCAAAGCCGCCAGGATCGCAAAGCGCTGAATTTTAATACTTCGCATCTTTGCGTGAGATAATACCAACGTGTTTAGGATCAGGTTAAACCAAAAAAAATTATAAAACCGAATAGCAAAGCGCCGGAATTAATGAACCCCATTTTAACCAAATACGCCAAACTGCTCGTCAACTATTGCCTCGAAATCAAAGCCGGCGACCGCCTGTATATCAAAACCACTACCCTGGCCGAACCCCTTGTGCGCAAAGTGTATCGCGAAACCATCAAAGCCGGAGGCAATGTCGTGGCGGATTTCGATTTCCGGGAAAAAGAAAATATTTTTTTCAAAGAGGCTTCCGGAGATCAACTGCTTTTTGTGTCGCCGGTTTATAAACAAGCGATGGAAGAGTTTGAAGCCTATCTCCACATCCGCGCTCCTTACAATCTGCTTGAAGACCAGGATCACGATCCCGAAAAGATAAAAGCCCATAAAAAGGTTACGGCGCCTTTAAATCAGCTCTATTTCAAAAGGACGGCAACGCGGGAATTGAAGAGAAACCTTTGTCAGTTTCCAACCATCGCTGCGGCTCAAAACGCAGGAATGTCGCTGGAATCTTACGAAAATTTCGTGTATGGCGCCTGCCATCTTTTTGATAATAACCCCATCCAGCGCTGGATTGATGTGCGCAATGCCCAGCAACAGATCGTCGATCTGCTCAACTCCCGAAGCAAGATCAGATACCGCGGCGAAGGCATCGACATCAGCTTCCTCACAACAGGCCGGACCTGGATCAATTCCGACGGTCAAACCAATATGCCTTCGGGTGAAGTTTATACTTCTCCGGTGGAGGATTCGGTCAATGGCGTTATCAATTTTTCCTTTCCGGCAGTATATATGGGCCACGAAGTGGAAGACGTAACCCTTTGGGTGAAAGATGGGTATATTGAAAAATGGGAAGCTCGTCGCGGAAAGGATTTTCTGGATAAAATCTTCAGCATGGAAGGAACGCGGCGTTTCGGAGAGGCCGCTATCGGAACCAATTACAACATTAGCCGTTTTACAAAAAACATCCTTTTCGATGAAAAGATCGGCGGCACGATCCACATGGCGATCGGGCAATCTTACATCCAGGCCGGAGGAAAAAACCAGTCGTCTATCCATTGGGACATGATCGCCAATATGGAAAATGGCGGAGAAATTTTTGCGGATGATGAGAAGATTTATGAAAGCGGGAGATTTTTATTTGCAGATTCATTACCTTTGTCCAAAGTTGAAAACCATAGTTTAACATAACACTACTTTTTTTAATTCATCTTTTTCAATCAATTTAGTACTGTGAACAAAAACATTGCATTCTTAGAGCTGAAATACGGAAATATCAACGGCGGTTACCCCAATTTTTACGCAGTAAGCGAAGTGTCACTTTTGGTCTTTGAAACCGACTCAAACAGAATCTTCCTCGAATCTTTTCAAAATACAGCGGACATCGATATCGTAAATGTCTATTCAAAAGCCAACGAACTGGGTACTACCATCGAACGGGTACACGAGGTCCAAAACCTGCGCAGCGGCCGCACCAAACCCTGGGATGAAACTTATAAGCTAGGAGAAAAAGATCTGGATCGGGAATTTTTCAAACTCCGCCCGCTCAGGCAACATGTTAGTCGCTTTTTTATGAAAAACATGCGGAAATATGTCTTCCGCGACATCATCACCTTTGACGGCAGACGCGATGTTTTCCTCTGTGAAAAAGCCGGGGTAAACTTCCAGCGATACTATATTCACGATCTCCAGAAAGATATTACTAAAGAGACTAATTACCTCTTTTCGCTGAATAAACTGGCCAAAGTCATCAATTTCAGAAACAACGGTTCGTACCTCACTTCCAACAACCTGGAGTACCGCTTGCATCCCATCGCCGCCAAGCAGATCGTACCCAAATCCGCTGCTTTCGATGCCGCAAGGCTGCTCATGGTCCACAACGAATTCAGAAATCACAAAGACGACTTTCTGCTCAAAGCCGCTCTGTTGCTCAATAAAATTGAGATGGCGAAGAAGTAGTCTGAGACAATAGATTTCAGACTTTAGACGAGGAGGCAGGGAATGTTGAAAGTTGAGATATGAATGTCGAAGCGTAGCGAAGATCCCGACAACAGGTCGGGAATAAATGTCGTAGCGGAGTGGAAATCCCCTAAGGTTTGAATGAATTTCAATTTTGCGTCTTTGCGTGAACCATTACAACTACCAGATAAAAAATAGTTTTTTGCTTCTTCCAATTAACCTCACCAGATGATTTAATCTTAATTTTTTTTGCAAGATACAACTATCAACGTAGGCACACAGCCGATGTCAAACAGCTTCTTCCTTCTTTTTAAACCAACTGATCTTTGGTTTCCAAAAACAGCGTTTTCATATCCACCCTTTCGCTGACGATCTTTTCGATGTCGTTGATGGAGATGCGTTTTTGTTCCAGTGTATCGCGTTCGCGGATGGTCACGGTATCGTCTTCCAGCGTTTCGAAATCAATGGTAATGCAATAGGGCGTGCCGATGGCATCCTGGCGGCGATAGCGGCGGCCAATGGCGTCTTTTTCATCGTACTGGCAGTTGAAAGCAAATTTCAACTGATCGAAAACGGCTCTGGCTTTTGAGGTCAGCTCTTCTTTGTTTTTCAGCAGTGGTAATACGGCACACTTGACCGGCGCCAAAGCAGGGTGGATTTTCAACACGACCCTTGAAGAATCCTTTCCTTCTGCATCAGGCACCACTTCTTCCTGCAAAGCATGGCTCATCACGGCGAGAAACATGCGGTCAAGGCCAATCGAAGTTTCCACCACAAAAGGAATATAATTGTCATTCAACTCAGGGTCGAAATATTGGATTTTTCTGCCGGAAAGCTCCTGATGCTGTTTCAGGTCAAAATCCGTGCGGCTGTGGATGCCTTCCAGTTCTTTGAAACCGAAAGGAAATTCAAACTGTATGTCCACGGCAGCATTGGCATAATGCGCGAGGTTGTCGTGATCGTGGTAACGCAGCTTCGTGGCAGGGTGTCCGATGGCTTTGTGCCACTTCATCCGCGCTTTTTTCCAGTAGTCGTACCACGCCATCTCTTCGCCGGGGCGGACAAAGAATTGCATTTCCATCTGTTCAAATTCGCGCATGCGGAAGATGAATTGCCGCGCAACGATCTCGTTTCGGAAAGCTTTGCCAATCTGCGCGATGCCGAAGGGTACCTTCTGGCGGGAGGTTTTTTGTACATTCAGAAAATTGACAAAAATCCCCTGAGCCGTTTCAGGACGCAGGTACAATTTGTCCTCCCCGCCGGCCACATTTCCCAACTGGGTGGAAAACATCAGGTTGAACTGGCGCACGTCCGTCCAGTTTTTGGTACCGCTCACCGGACAGGCGATTTCCAGCTCTTCGATCAATGCTTTGATATCTGGCAGGTTGCCGTCGCGCATTGCGTTGGCGAGGCGTTTTGAAATAGCGTCTGTTTTTTCAACATATTCCATCACCCGCGCATTGGTCGATCTGAACTGTGTTTCATCGAAAGCCCGCCCGCCTGTGGCATTCGGGCGGGCATCGCCGAAGCGGGTTCTGGCCTTTTCCACTTCCTTGCTGATCTTCGCTTCGATCTTATCGAGGTATTCTTCGACCAGCACATCTGCGCGGTAACGCTTTTTAGAATCTTTGTTGTCGATCAGCGGATCGTTAAACGCATCGACATGGCCGGAAGCCTTCCAGGTTTTGGGGTGCATAAAGATCGCAGCATCGAGGCCGACGATATTTTCGTGCATTTGCACCATAGCCCGCCACCAGTAATCCTTGATGTTGTTTTTCAGTTCCACGCCACATGGGCCGTAGTCATAAACCGCACCCAGCCCGTCGTACAATTCGCTGGACTGAAAAATGAAACCGTATTCCTTACAATGCGCTACGAGCTTTTTAAAAATATCTTCCTGAGCCATTTCTTCTGTTTTGTTGAAGGTAATTTTTTAGTTTGTTACGAATATTTGTAAATTTTGGTTTTGCTACTTTTCTGCGAACCCCGATAAAATCAGACAAAGTTGCAACAAAAAAAATTCTTCATTAAGTTTCAAAGGGTTTTAATTTGGCAATTTTCCATTGCTTCTATTGGACAGTAAAAGTTTACTAACTTGCGAATACTTGACTGCCTGGCAGTTTGAACACACGAAAACGCTGTTAGGAAACACAATTTTCTCAATTCCGATTCATAGGGAATTAATTGTCAAAGCTTTTACAAATAGTATTAATTGCAAATTGATTATTTGTCTGATTATAAAAAAAACGGTTTTCATATACTATTTTTTCAACAGGATGTTCGAGCATTTAATTTACCCAATCTGCGAAAATCTGCGTTATCCGCGGGAAATAAAAAATGTGTCCCGCTGAACTTGTGACACCACCGGCGTTATCGCGCTGATTCACGCAGAATTTGTGACCCCAACCTATCTGCCAGCCAGGCAGGCGAGTCGGGGTTATAGATTCATTTTCAACAGGATGTTCGTGCGCTTAACCTAACCGCCGGGCAATTTTCAATGGAAGGGCAAAAATCTGAAAAAAATATGAATCGAATCCATAAAAGTATGTCTTTGGCCAATCCTTCACCTCCGTTTGTAACCAGCATCCAGAAAACGGCTGCCGCCGCAGGGGCTATCGGAATGCTGATCTTGATCGTAGCGGCATTCGGAGGGATTTCTGAAAACAAAGGATTATTGCTGGCGGTTTCGCTGTTTCTGATCACTGCCGGAACTGTGGGGTATTCGTTGGGTGCGTATTCGGGATTGCCAACCGGCATCAAAAACAACGGCGTTTGGTTCGCCCAATTGACAAACAGGGGCTTATGGGCCTGGGTGGCTGGGGTCGTCATTACGGGATTTTATGTTTTGCTCTATTGGTTTCCGGCTGTCCTGGGTAAGGGCGAGAATGGCGAAAACAGCGGCCTCATCGGTTTTTTCGATCCGCTCTCACAGGCGCTGAAAGGGATGCCGGCCAGCGAATGGTTTGTTTACGGAGTGCTTTATACCCTGGCGATTTTGATCTTTGGCTTTAAGTTTATATTGAAATACAAGCATAGCGGATATCAAGTACTCCGAACAATCTCGGTGATGTTCTTCCAGTTGGGCTTTGCATTTTTACTGCCGGAAATATTGCAGCGCCTCAACCAGCCTTATTTCGATTTTAAAAATATGTGGCCGCTCAATTATTATTTCTTTTTCGATTGGCACCTGGAAAGCCTCATCAGCAGCGGAAATCTGGGAATTTTTATGCTCGCCTGGGGGTTAGCGCTGATCTTTATAATCTCACCAGCGCTGACCTGGTTTTTCGGGAAACGATGGTATTGCTCCTGGGTTTGCGGCTGCGGCGGCCTGGCGGAAACCGTCGGCGATCCGTTCCGCCATCTTTCGGATAAATCCCTAAAGGCCTGGAAGGTCGAACGCTGGATGGTTCACGGAGTTTTGGTTTTTGCAGTGGTGATGACGATAGCGGTTTTGTACAGCTTTTTTAGTGAAAATCCGGGCAGTTTTATCATTACAAAAACCGTTTTTCTGGTAATCCTTTTGGGAGGGTTGTCAATTCTGGCCGGCCTGGCTTTTCATTTTAGAAACGAACTGAAAACCACCGGGAAATATACCTTCCCAGTCGCGATCATCGCAATCCTCTCCATAGCTTCGTTGACGACTATTTCTTACCTAATCGGCAGCCTGAACGCCTTTTTCATCGACAGCTACCTGTTGCGGTCGTGGTATGGATTTCTGATCGGAGCCGTATTTTCGGGAGTAGCGGGAGTAGGGTTTTATCCCCTGATGGGATCGCGGGTATGGTGCCGCTTTGGCTGTCCGATGGCAGCGATTCTGGGCATCCAGCAAAGGTTTTTCTCAAAGTTCAGGATCACGACCAACGGCGGCCAGTGCATCTCCTGCGGCAATTGTTCGACCTACTGCGAGATGGGCATCGACGTAAGGGCTTATGCCCAAAAGGGTCAAAATGTCGTGCGAGCCTCCTGCGTCGGTTGCGGTATTTGTGCAGCGGTTTGTCCGAGGGGAGTTTTGCGCCTGGAAAACGGATCGGTTGATATCGGAGAACGAACCACCGAAATGAGAACCATTCATATTTCGGAAGAGGGGGTTGGGATTTTGGGTTGAAAAGCTTACTTGAATGACCTTGAAAAACTGAAAACTTTAAAAGCTAAATACTGACCTCATATTTATCCTCAAAAAATTGATTCAAAATTTCACGATTATTCTCCCGCATTAAAAATTCTGTTTCGTTTTCATTCAATTCACAAATGCCAAAATTCCTGATGTAATTTCCATTTAAAGAGTAATAGTTAGATGAATAGGGCTTGCTTGTAGTCTTGATGTAGTACCAAAAGACACTCGACTCCATAATCTTTTTGATAATTTCCATTTCAGTTTTTGAGCTTCCAACGATTGCTAGTCCATTATAAAAAAGCAAGTCATCATCTGAATTGATTATGAAATTTGGTGTTCTGTCTGAATATTTAGGAAAGAACATTTTGTTTTTAATTTTTTCCAAAGATTGGGTTCGTCCAAAGGCAAACCAATTTTCATAGTTTCCATTTCCTTTGTCTCTTTGGTCTAGTGCCTTTCGTTTGTTTTTTAAGTATTTATAAGCTTCAGGATAGTTTTCTTCGATGAAACCCTCTGCCAAAAGTTTAGGCCTTTCTTGTTGGTCGTATGGGAAAATTACTTTTTCCTTTAATTTGCTTAAACTAACCTCACGACTAAGTTTATTGGAATTGACTATGTCTTTACAAATGCCTTTTTCAATCTTAAAATAACTTCCATTTTGCAGATAAAAATAGTCTTCATCTTCATCAACCGGTCTAAAAATATAAATGTCGTTTTTCAGTGTTGCTATACCGTGTCTCGTTTGGTAATGTTCACCAAAAGGACTGCCTGTAGATTCAATTTTGGAGATGGTTTTATTGTTTTTTAAATTCCAGCCCTTTTTTGAATTGAGGATTTCATATTTGACCTTTTGAAAGGTTTGCTTTCTCTTTAATTCTTTACTTTCAGAGGTCGTATAAGAAATAAAATTTTGATTTCTGTTTTCGATGAAACAAATACAAGTGTATGTGTTTTTTGATTTGAAGACTTGCTCCGACCCAAAGTCAATAATGCTGAATGCTAGTTGCTTTCTTTGGAAATAGTCTCTTAAAGCTCTTCCATTAAGGCTTTTAAAAAAGGAATTCATTGTAATGAAGCCAAGGATTCCATGCTCGGTCAAATTTTCAATAGCAATTTGGAAAAACGGAATATAAAGGTCTGAATTACCTGATTTACAAACTTCCCAATTCTTTAATTTTTCTTTTGTTTCCTCATCTAAGTTTCTTGCACAAACATATGGAGGGTTTCCTATAATAACATCAAATCCAATAAATCCATCAAATTTTGTCCTCCAATCGAAATCAAGTGAATCGCCTTGAAATAGATTAAACTCATAGACTTCTTCGTCCTCACCGGATTGTAAAGCCAGTAATGAAAGCAGAAGCTTTGTTCTATTAATTGAATATTCCTGAATGTCTAAACCAAATATATTGTGTTTAAATATTTCAAAGTAGGATCTACCTGTTCTTTTCTTCAGCTCTATCGAAGCATCGAACAAAAATCCTCCACACCCACAAGCGATATCAGAAATTTTAATGGAATCCATTAGGCTTGCTACTTTTTCAAAAGCCTCTTTAACGATATAATTCCGTATATGGAAAGGAGTATAAATTGCACCATTGACAATTCTGTCAGCAGGGGAAATCACAAATTCAAAAAGCTCAATAAGTTCTTCAAAACCAAACGTGTCTGTTTCGGTATTTATAGCTGATACAAATTCAATAAGCAAACCATATTCTTCTAAATTATTTTTACCTATTGAATATGACTTTAACAACTTATTTTTTTGAAGTTTTAGATTATTGATTTCAAGAAAAGCAGAAATAATAAGTCTGTCCACATCCTTGGGGGTTGTGGAATATTGACTTAAATATTTGAATGCGTTTCTCATAATTACACGCTTCCTAATTGCTTTGTATATTTTCTATATTCCCTATAAAGTCCTAACAACCTATTTCTAAGTTTATGATTATCTAATTTTTCTAACAATATTTCGCACTCTTCAATTAAATTATCAAGTTGTTCAATTTGCCAAATGATTTCGTGCTGTGGTTTATGGAGTTTCAATTTAAAATACATCCATTTACCTAATGTCGTTTTATGTATAATTTTTCCATCTAAATTCCTTCCAAATTGTTTCCCATAATCATCTTCACAAGGGTCAATAAAACCTTCATCATTTTGATTGTGAATTAACTCATCTCCAGTTGGCCAATGAGCTCTTTTTGAATTATTGCAGGACCTACAAGCATAAACTAGATTTGAATAATCTGTTTCTTTGATAGTTTTTAGATATTTCTGGGGTACAAAATGGTCGATCTCGAACCACACAGTTCTCCAAATATCGGAATCATCACAATAGCCACATCTATATTTGTAATCTTTCTTGAGTTCATCCCTATATTCTCTGTAGGAGTTCACAACAGTTTTTATATATCTTCTTTTCGGAGTATATTTTCTAAACAGAATCATACTAATTCTTCTTATTTAGTTTCTTTAGCTCCTCTAAGATTTCTTTAGCTTCATTAACAAACTCATTGAGTCTTGAAATTGAATTTCGATGAATAAGATTAGCAGGCAAATCCTTACCCTCCGGGTTTAGTTCATCAAACAAAATATATAGTTTTGTGAGTTCTTCTTCCTCAGATATCTTTAACCCTTCATTATTTCGTTTCTCAATAAGTTGTTCAATTCTATAGTTTGTATCTTCAATTTTTTTGTAGTAATTAGAAATATTAGATTGAATCTTTTTCTTGAATACATCAAGTTCTTCCTCATCTTTTTCATTTTCTACAGTTAGAATATCTTTACTGTAAATAATATGTACATCATCGGTATGATTAATCGCTTGAGTAGTAAAAGAAGTCAACATAACAATTGGAAAATGAGGTCTTATTTTTTTTAGCTCTTCAACTATTTTATTCCCGTTAAATGAAACCTCGCCATTTTCCTCTAATAAATAGTCGGTTACAATTGCGTCCATATTTTTTGAAATCAAATAATTGAGAATTGATTGAATGGAAGATTTTGAGTTAACCTCAATTCTTTCAATTTCAAAATCATTCTTAAAGGTATGATAAAAGGTGTTTATCCAACCTTTATCTTCATCTATATATGCAACTTTATACTTCATTTTCTAGTTTTGAAAATAATTTTAAATGCCAACCCATTCTCAATTTTAATGATTGATATTGACGAATTATTATACTCTTCTATTATTGATTTTACAATGTAAAGGCCTAGTCCAGTCCCAATTTTATTCCCTTTATTGTCGGTTTTTGATGATTCGTTTAGATTAAAAATATCCTCTGGATTATCTTTATATTTTTTGTCTAATCCCTTGCCATTATCTGAAAAAATGACCTCAATATCGTTATCTTTTTTTTGCCAACTAATTTCTATTTTCTTATCCTCTTTGCTAAATCCATAATGTGCGTTGATAGAGTTTGATAGTAAATTGTTAAATATAGAATCCATATTTACCTCAAAAGCTCTAATTAAATGCTCACTATCATCTAGTTTATGTAATTCAAGATTAATATTTCTCTGCTCCAAAGCCTTATTCCAATTAGCTTTGAAATTTTCAAAATATTGAGAAAAGTCTAGATTTTTTCTTTCTCGTTTATCAATTTTTAATGTATTCAAAGAGTAATCCAACCAATGCTTCAACTTAACATCTTCTTCACGCATTAAATCAATCATATAAAAAGGATTATCATCTTTGTCAATATTTTTTGCCAATTTTTTTTCGTCCAAATAATTCTTTAATTCATCTACTAAAAATTTTGTACGTGGAATTAATCTGGCCCTTAAACTTCTAACTTCGTGAGCAAAAGAAGAAATTATAAGTCCAACACTAGCAAGACTTCTTAACAACCTTAATTCTTCATCTTTTTTCTCATTATCTTTTTCCAAAATCAATATAGCATCAGCCATATTCTCCTCAGATTCAGAATATCCTTTGCTTTCATCAGAAGATTTATCTCCTCCCTGATTTTCGGAATTAACTTTTTTCTCCTCTCTCTCTTCTTTTTGCTTTCTGATTCTTTCAGCTTCTTCTTTGGCTTTTCTTACTTTTTCAGCTTCCTTATTTCTGATTGAATGAAGCTTAAACAAATTGTGCATTATGACATTTCTGTCTTTTTCAAATAGAGATATAATATCAATTATTATATTCTTGAATAATTCAAACTCATCATTTTCAATTAATCCTTCACGTCCAGATTTATCTTGAAAGCTAGTATTGTGAATTCTTGAAATTTTGATAGTCCCTGCAATTTGATTAGGTCTAATCCTATATCCTCCAAGTCTTTGACCTGCACCACCTGGACTTTGAGCCTGTCTTTCTCCTAATCTTAACCAATCATCTCCATTTTCTCCATACGGTCTGATTCGAAAATCATCTCTGAATATTTTAATGCCCCCAAACTTTTTTAGCCAAGACTTTCTGGTCGCACTATTTATATTTTTATATGGGTACTTTTTTACATCTCCATCCTCTTTGTCATCGGAGATCGTATTTTTTAAGAAATAAAAAGTAAAATCAAACTTACCAATCTTCTCAAGTAAATCTTTATCTACTTTTTCTGATGTCAATTTTTCAATAGCTATCTCCAATTCAATTTTTGCTTTCTTAAAATCTTCAAGTTTATATGGTGAATTTTTCATCATATCAAACTCAAAGACTTCTGCATACCTATTTTCCAAAGCATCAACATCAAGTTCATTTCGTGTTATTTCAACCTTAAGTCTTTTGCCATTATATGTATCATAAGAGGCTTTTAGTTTATAATCATAATCATCATAAAATGCTCTTTTTACAGCACCGAACTCTTCGAGATTATTGAGAAGAAAGAAATCAATTTTAAAGTCATTCTGTTCCTCAGGGGGAAGCAGCATTTCTAAGTTCCCAAATAATTTCTTTAACTTTTCTTCACTCCAATCGTCATTTAGCTCTGTTATTTCGATAACAGTTCCCGATTCAAAATTTATTCCTTCAATGGTTTCTTGAACTTTTTTATAACTTGAAAATCGACTTGTAAAATCTTGTTTTATGTTTAAGTTTTCTTTAGAAGTTAGAACTACTTGAACATCCGAAACAGTTGCCCCGACTTTGTCAAAATCTTTCCAGTCTACAATCCAGTCGAAACCAACTTTTTCTTGATTTGGAACTAATTCCTCTTCAATTGTTTCTAATTGATCAGGTAAAGAAATCATATTCGTAAGCATTCCAAGTCTATTAAGAGCGAATCGACCTATACCTTTTGCTCCAGTCTTTACTCTTCCTGCTTTTGTAGTATGTTCATAAAGCTTGTTATCGGTTCCAATTGTCATCCATTGGTTTTGAATAATTTTATCATTCATCCCGATGCCATTGTCAATGATATAGATTATGCTATTTTTTTTGTCGAACTTTTCAACTGTACCTTCTCCTTCAGTCGTTGATTTTTCATTTTTAAATTTCAAGTCAAAAATTATGATACAGTTCGATGCATCTGCATCATAAGTATTTTTAACAAGCTCAATTACTGCACCTTCTTCAGTTGAGAAATTTTCAAGACCAATTAGTTTTGCAGTCCTTGCTGAAACCTTAAATGGAATTTTAGTTGATAGGTTTAATTTATTATCCATTTATTCGCTGATTAATTCTCTTGGTGAAACTTTAAGAAAATGAGCAATTTCAAAAAGGGTTGACAAGTTAGGTTGTACATCATTAGTCACCATCTTGAAATTGTCGCCTCGTTTTTGCCAAGCTGTTCGGCAAACCATTTACTTGTAATGTCTTTTTCAACCAGTACTACTTTAATTCTATTTATTGCTTTTCGATCCATCTAAATTGCATACTGTACAAAGATATTGATATTATTTGATGCTTTGGGAGATTATTGGTATGGGTTGGGGCAATAGCAAAAATGCTATATAGATTGGGCTTTGAGTATTGGAATATAGCTGAAGCGTTGACATTTTGTGTTTCATTTTTCTCTTTGTTTACTGTCACTCGTGTCGTCTTTTAAGATGAGACCTACCCTTATAATAAATGATATTTTCATTTTTACGGGTACAAGCTATAGAGTTACATGCTCAACTAAAATCTATCTCCGTATTATCCCCAATATTCAGGCTTTGGCGGAGGCCTTTGATCGAGGCATCGCTGCCCACCAAAGATTGCTGCAGCACCACTTCGTTGATAGAAGCGTAGCTGCCGATGATAGATTCCTTGATAATGGAATAGTTGATCACAACATTGCTGCCGATGGTGACGTGCGGCCCGATGATGGAATTTCTGATGTTGCAGTTTGCTCCGATGCTGACGGGGTGGATGATGATAGTATTATTGTAGGCCGGCAGGTCGCTGGAAGCGTAACCTTCGCGGTCGAGCAGCTTGGCGTTGGTTTCGATGAGGATCTCTTTTTTGCCGCAATCAAACCAGTTGTTGACCGTAATGGTGGTGAATTTTACCCCTCGTTCTATCATGCCCATAAGTCCGTCGGTGAGTTGATATTCGCCGTGGGTCAAGGTTTTGTTTTTGATATTTTGGTCTATGATGTCGATGAGCATTTTCACTTCTTTGATCTTGTACAGTCCGACCATTGCCATATCCGATTTCGGAATACTCGGTTTTTCCACCACTCTTTTTACAATGCCGTTGTCATCATACTCTACTACACCAAATTCCCTGGGATCGGCGACTTTGTGTACGCAGAAACAGGAATTCGGCACATCCAGAACCTGTCGAATATCGAAATCGATGATAGTATCGCCAAAAAAAATGAAGATCTCGTCGGCATCTTTTATGGCATCTCTGGCTGTCCAGATGGCGTGGCCGCTGCCTTCGCGCTTTTCCTGGTAAACGAACTCTTTGTTCAGGTCAGGGTAGTTCGTTTCGAGATACAATTTGATCTTTTCGCCGAGGTAGCCGATGATGAACACAAAGTCACGGATGCCCACCTCAACCAATTGATCGATAATAAAAGAAATGATCGTTTTGCCGGCCACAGGGATGAGCGGCTTAGGCTGGGTGTAAGTATGAGGTCGTAAACGCGTACCTGCTCCGGCTACCGGGATAATGGCTTTCATAAGAAGAGGGTTCTAATTCTGGTGTTCAAACGTATTTCAAAACTGCTACTTTTATAAATTAAATATATCAGGGGCTGGCATAAATGGCCACGAAGGCGCAAACTGTGTAAAGCCTGTCTGCCGAGGCACACAGGCAGGCTGCAAGCATTAGTCACGAAGAAAATTCCAGAACACTTACTCCGGCAAATTATTTTGAGGGAATAAATGAACATGTATTCGTTGAAAAAATTAAGGCTACTAAAAATCATGTTGACTGGGCATCAGATTAAAAGAGAAAACCTTTGTGTCTTTGCAGCTAAAAAAAATAATGTTCAATGCACTTCAAACCTCCCCGACAAGGTGAAGATAAGCGTTTCTTTTATACAAAAAAAGCCCCACACAAGTGCAGCGCTTTTTTGATATTTTTGAAGGTTCGCCAGATTATCCTGCTTCCAGCGCAGCGGCGCCACCGACGATTTCCGACAATTCGCGGGTGATGGCTTCCTGGCGGGCTTTGTTGTAACTGATCTTGAGACCTTTCAGCATTTCTTCGGCATTTTCGGACGCTTTGTCCATTGCGGTCATCCGTGCGCCATGCTCAGAAGCATGCGTATCCAGCAGGAATTTTTGAAACTGGGTTTGAAGGATGCTGGGAATGAGATGCTCGAGAAGCGATTCCTTATCCGGTTCGAAGATATAATCTGCGCGTCTTCTGCTGCCGGGTTCTTTTTCCAGTTTTTTAACCGGAAGGTACTGCTCGGATTCAGCAAACTGCATTCCTGCATTTTTGAACCTGCCGTAAGCTACCTCGATGGCATCGTATTCTTTGGCAGCGAAGGCATCCATCAGTTGAGTGGCAACGATTGAGATATTGTCGAAACTCAGATCGCTGAAAAGGCTTACATGGTCGCGGATGATGTTTTCCGCAGGCAATCGTTTTTTGAAATAATCAAACCCTTTCTTGCCGATGCAGAGCACCTTTACTGTTTTGGCGTGCTTGAATTTGGTATCCATGGTATGGACAGCCGATTTGATCACGTTGCTGTTGAAAGCGCCGCATAATCCGCGGTTGGAAGTGACCACCACCATCAGCGCATTTTCAATTTCCCGTTCCTGGCCGAAAGCAGTGCTGGCATCGCCTTCCAGGTTTGAAAGGATGTTGGTCAGGATGGAATTCAGCTTATTGGCATAGGGGCGCATCTGCTGGATGGCCTGCTGTGCTTTTCGCAGTTTTGCAGCCGAAACCATTTTCATGGCTTTGGTGATCTGCTGCGTTGAATTTACCGAACTGATCCTTTCCCGTACTTCTTTTAAATTTGCACCCATTTTTAAGTTTGTAGTTACAAGTTTCTAGTTATTATGGGTTAGAGGTTATGAATTATGGGTTAAAAATTTATAACTCATAACCTCTAACTTATAACTTATTTAAACTGAACACTAAGCTCGTCAGCCAGCTTTCTCAAAACATCTGTCGCTTCATCGGTGATCTTTCCAGCGCGGAAAGTATCCAGCACCTCCGGATGTTTTTGCTCCAGGGTAGTGAGGAACAATTCTTCAAAAGCCCTGATCTTATTCACCGGAACATTTTTCAACAAGCCATTTGTGCCAAGGTAAATGATCGCGATCTGCTTTTCTACCGTTACCGGAGAATATTGCGGCTGTTTCAAAATTTCAACGTTTCGTTTTCCTTTTTCCAATACAGCTGTTGTAGCTGCGTCGAGGTCGGAGCCGAATTTTGCGAAAGCTTCCAACTCGCGGTATTGCGCCTGGTCCAGCTTTAGTGTACCGGCTACTTTTTTCATGGATTTGATCTGAGCGTTTCCACCTACGCGGGATACCGAGATACCTACGTTGATCGCAGGGCGAACGCCTGAGTTGAACAGGTTGGATTCGAGGAATATCTGTCCGTCGGTGATCGAGATCACGTTGGTCGGGATATACGCCGAAACGTCACCCGCCTGTGTTTCGATGATCGGAAGCGCTGTCAATGAACCGCCACCTTTTACGATGCCTGCTTCTTTCAGCGAATCCGGGAGGTCGTTCATGTTGCGGGCAATATCGTCGTTGGCGATGATCTTTGCAGCGCGCTCCAGCAAGCGGGAGTGGAGGTAGAACACATCACCCGGATAAGCTTCACGACCAGGAGGACGACGCAACAGCAGCGATACCTCGCGGTAAGCCACAGCCTGTTTGGAAAGGTCGTCATAAATGATAAGCGCCGGTCTTCCCGTATCCCTGAAATATTCGCCGATGGCAGCACCTGCAAATGGTGCATAAAACTGCATCGGAGCCGGATCGGATGCCGAAGCAGCCACAATGACCGTATAAGCCATAGCGCCGTTTTCTTCCAGCGTTTTGGCTACCTGAGCCACCGTTGAAGCCTTTTGCCCGGAAGCCACATAAATGCAGTAAACGGGCTGGCCTTTTGCATAAAATTCTTTCTGGTTGATGATGGTATCCACAGCAATAGCTGTTTTACCGATCTGTCGGTCGCCGATGATCAACTCCCGCTGTCCCCTTCCGATCGGGATCATGGAATCGATCGCTTTGATTCCGGTTTGCAGTGGCTCATTTACCGGCTGGCGGTAGATCACCCCGGGTGCTTTTCGCTCTAGGGGCATTTCGTATTTTTTGCCGCCAATGGGGCCTTTGCCATCAATGGGTTCGCCAAGCGGATTCACTACGCGCCCAACCATCTCTTCACCAACGTGGATAGAAGCGATACGGTTGGTACGGCGAACAGTAGAGCCTTCCTTGATCCCGTCGCCAGGACCGAGCAATACCACCCCAACGTTGTCTTCTTCGAGGTTCAACACGATGGCCTGAACGCCCGTTTCAAATTCAACCAATTCACCGGCTTGGGCTTTGTTGAGTCCATACACGCGGGCAATTCCGTCACCGACCTGGAGTACGGTTCCCACCTCCTCCAGTTCCGCAGCGGTTTTAAAGCCGGAAAGTTGCTGTTTTAGTATCGCGGATATTTCATCAGGTTTTACATCAACCATTTTATTAGTATTTATTTTTTACAGAAATTATTTTTAATAACTTTTTACAAACAGGTTTTTGGCGAATTCCTTACGCAGCAAATCCAGTTGGTGTGTTACGCTGGAATCATAAAGCTTGTCGTCAAATTCGATGACAAAGCCGCCAATGATTTCGGGATCGACTTTGGTGACCAGATCAATGTGTTGGCCTTTCGTGACGGCGCTGGCTGCCAGTTTTTGCTTGATCCTTGAAACCGTTTCGGCAGACAAGGTAGCCGCCGTGGTCAGCCTTACCGTAGATATTTTTTTGATGATTTTATATTGCTCGATAAAGGAGTCGGCGATTTCAGGCAGATGAGCTTCGCGGCCTTTATTGAGGATGATCCTCAAAAACGCGGCAGTGATGGTATCGAATTTCCCTTCAAACAAAGCATTGAATATCTGCTGCTTTTTGGTAACGTTGATGATCGGGCTTTTTAGCAATAAATAAAATTCCCTGTTGTCAGTCGCCTTTTTAAAGGATTTTATATCTTCCAGAATGCGCTCCAACCTATCTTGCTCAACAGCAAGGTCGATAAGCGATTTGGCATAACGGGAAGCTATTCTGGATACAGACATTTTTTTGAGTTTCTAGTTTGTGGTTTACAGTTTCTAGTGGCTGGTTCCTAGTTGTGGTTTAAAACAAATCACCACATTAGCACATTATCACATCAATTCAACTTAATATCGTCGATCAGGCTGTTGGCAAATTTCTCCTGTTCGCTGTCACCAGCCAGTTGTTTTTTGATGATCTTTTCAGCGATCTCCAATGCCATCATTCCGGATTGGTTTTTCAGGTCGATCAGCACTGCCGATTTCAGGTTTTCGATTTCGTTTTTGGCGCTGGTTACGATCTTTTGCGCTTCGTCCTTCGCTTTGTCTTTGGCTTCCCGGATCATCGAATCTCTCATCTCTTTGGCTTCTTTCAATATTTTCGAACGTTCCTCGCGGGCTTCGGCAAGGACCTGCTCGTTTTGCGCTTTGAGGTTCGACATTTCTTCGCGGGCTTTTTTGGCTTCGTCGAGCGCATCCTGGATGTCACTTTCGCGCTTTTTCAAAGCTTCCTTGATCGGGCCGAAGGCCATTTTGCCCATAATGACCCAGAATAGGATGAAGATCACAGATGACCAAAGTAACAGCCCAATGTCGGGTTTGATCGGAGAAAAATCTAAGAGAAAAATCATCGTATTTAAAAGTTTAATTTTTTTCAAAATAGCGGGCTGAACATACGACCAACCGTCTCTGAACAGCCCGGGTTTGTTTGGTGAGATTGGCTTATCCCGCAGGCGCTACGAAGAACGCAAGGAGGATAGCGATCAAAGCGGCACCCTCAACGAGTGCAGCCATCAAAAGCATGTTTGCCCTGATGTCACCAATAGCTTCAGGCTGACGTGCGATAGATTCCAAAGCTTTGGCTCCGATATTTCCGATACCGATGCCTGCTCCTACTACTGCCAGTCCAGCGCCTATTGCTGCAAAACTTCCCATAATTAAAAGAAATTTTATGATTAAAAAATATTGTGTTTCAATAATGAGATTGGCTCTATTAGTGATGCGCTTCCTCTGTGGCAGCGCCGATGTACGATGCCGTCAGTATCGCAAAAACAAAGGCCTGGATAAATGCCACCAGCAACTCAATAGCCATCATGAACATGGTCAGCAGGGTTGTGCCGACAACAGTACCCCAAGCTGCGCCCGGGTTGTGGCCGTTTTGACCAAACAAAAAGATCAATCCCACGAATATTACGATCACCATGTGACCGGCAGTGATGTTGCCAAACAATCGCAGCATCAGGGTCAATGGTTTTATAAACAATCCTAAAATCTCAACCGGCGTGATCAGGAATACTTTCAGTACGGCAGGTACTCCCGGCATCCACAATACATGGCTCCAGTAATGCCTGTTGCCGCTCAGGTTGGTAACGATAAATGCTATCACCGCCAAAACCAAAGTGAATGATAAATTGCCGGTAACGTTGGAGCCGCCCAAAAACGGAACCTGCCCCCACAAATTCAATCCGAGGATAAAGAAAAACAAGGCCATGATGAAGTTATTGTATCGCTCCCACTTAGCTCCTAAAAATGGCTTGACCACTTCATCCTGTATAAATTCAACCAAAGGTTCCAAAAACAATTGAATGCCTTTGGGCGCTTGTCCATCGCGTTTTTTATATGCCCTTGCTGCTGTAATAAACATCCATGCTAAAAGTCCGAAAACCAAAAACATGGTTAAAACATTTTTTGTAATTGAAAAATCGTAGAACGAAGTGATTCCGCCGCCCAATATTCCGCCATCAGCCGTACTTTTACTATCGCAAACCCACTGCTTCCCTTCAAAACATACTTTGATCACATCGCCTTCTTCTTCGACACTGTAAACGGCGTGTTCTCCCAATTCAACCTCTCCCATTGGAAAATCAGCGCTTTGCACCCTCCTCGCAGAGCCGTCGTACATCACATAGCGATTATAAGCTTTCGTGCCAACGCCGTGATAATCCGGAGCAAATTTACTTGAAGAAAAAATATCCCAACCATGATCAGGAGCATAAAGGAAACAAGGTAATGGAATTTGCAAAGGCCCGATGCTGTAAACATTCTGGTCGGAAATATGGTGGAAAGCGGTCTTGCCGGGGTTGAAATCTGTACTGTGAACGATACCGCAGGCATTGGCGTGGGAATCCTCGTGATGACCGTCAGTACTGTGGTCATCCGTAGCATGATCGCCGTTATGTTCCTGGGCTAAAACTGAAAATGAAAAACAAAATACAAAGCAA
>CAZKDA010000022.1:0-33858 GCA_964551455.1 uncultured Saprospiraceae bacterium | reverse complement strand
ACGATCTGCTCCCGACGCTGGAGATATTGTTCAATCGGTTGCTGGAAATTTTGCAAAAACTGCTGGTGGCTTTGAAGTATCGTTTTTTCAAAATGCTGGACAAACTGTTTGAAGATGTGGAAGTGCCCTGGCTGAAGATCATCGCGATTTTGCTCATCGGTTATATCGTCCTGAAAAAGGATTTCCAGTTCAATGTTGCGTTCAATTCTCCGTTCTCGATGTTTACCGAAGAACCTGAAAACAAAGAGGGTTATGCCCAGGCGGCTGCTTTCAACACTTTTGAAACCAATCCTTATGCCCCTGTGTCAGCCAATTCGCTTCAGGAAAAACAGGCGATTGCCTTTATCAATAAATATAAGGAAACGGCGATCGCGGAGATGAAAAAGTTCGGCATCCCTGCCAGCATCAAAATGGCCCAGGCGCTCATTGAAAGCCGTGCCGGGCAGAGCAGGCTGGCGGTAAACAACAACAACTACTTCGGGATAAAATGCTTTAGCTCTTCCTGCAAAAAAGGACATTGCACGAACGCGACCGACGATCATCACAAAGATTTTTTTCGCAAATACAAAGATGCTGATGAAAGCTGGCGCGCTCACAGCTCGCTGATCAGCCAGGGGCGATATGCCAATCTTTCAAACTTCGGGACCGATTACAAAAAATGGGCTGTGGGACTCAAAAATGCCGGCTACGCTACCGACAAAAACTATGATAAAAAATTGATCAACACGATTGAAAAATACCGGCTGTACCAGTTGGATATGTAATATTCACCATCTGATTTCTTTACCTCCTAAACCTTGAAATGCTATGCTCAAATATTTCCTGACCGCCATTTTTCTGGGGCTGTTGCTTTGCCTGCTTTATCAGCCCATCGCCCTTCCCGATGATGACTCGGCATTCGATAAATACCGGCCTTCGTTCAACCTGCTGCATGATCGCGGCCATAACGAAACTACTGATAAAAAGGCTGATGTCGCTTCCGGAGATTTGCAAAAAGATTCCAGCACACTGAAAAATGACCACATACTTGTAGATACAACACCATAATCCCAAGAATTTTTCCTCTCATAGCGGTTCTCTCATAGTCTGTATTTCAAGACCGTCCCCCCGGACGGTCTTTTTTTTTTGTGCGTTAATTTTTTTTTAATAAAAAGATTGAAAAAGCTGTCTGGTTTTGGCACCTATTTTGATTATTGCTAATATGTTTTCAGCGAATAAATTCAACCGGTTTTTAGATCAAAAAATCGGGCAGCAAGGCTGAAAACAAACAAAAACTAAGGACAGGAAGAACACCCGTTATTTTTGTTTTTGGTGCCATTTCAACCTCCCCATACATAACCCGCACAACAATAACCTGCACATTATGAAACATACCCGTTTTTGAAGCGAAGCTTCAGAACGAACAAGGATTCTTTTACTTCGGACGGCCGGGCTTCGACAGCCCTGACGTTAAAAACATGCGTGAGAAAACAAACTATTCTTTCCCAAAATCTTTTTCCATTGAAAGAGGTTTTGGGATTTTTTTATTTCCAGGATGAAATAAACACGACACCTCATCGACCAGCCTTAGCCGTCGGCGTGGTCAGCGTATTAGCTGACGCACATAGAAGAAATATAGGAAACAGGGTTCGTTTCTAAAAATGTTGTTACACAACAAAGGATTTCAGGCTTAGCAAATCCAGCGAATTGACGTTGATCGCTTCGGCGCACTTGTAACTGTAATATCTGCTTTGTGAAGAGGGTATCAAATTGTTGCGAAAATTTTGTTGAGTTTTGAGGGAGAATTTGGGAAACCGCGTGCCGCAATAGGCAGCACTGTTATTTAACATAATGAATACGAAATGCCGAATTTGTGAAGGAGTATGTGCAATTGTTGGTTGCATTAACAAAAGAAGGTTGACAATTTTATACTTGTTCACGGATAAATTTCGGATTTTATTAATCCCGAAATTTGCCGTGAACAGTTATACCGACTAAGCATAGATTATTTTCTAAATCCGAAATCTATGCGGTGTCGTGTATACCTGCCTTTTTAACGCATCAACTGCAAACTGTTTGAATACTTTGCGATTTTCAAATAATTGACTTCACTGCTACACTTACTTTCTTTTTTTTGAACAATATCACATATTATTGATTTAGATGTTGCTAATAGCTTCTAAAAAGCTTTAATTTGAGAAAAAATCACAAATATTGAAAATATTATGATCTTAGAGTTTAGTGTGTCGAATTTTAGATCTTTCAAAGAACTTCAAACTTTAAGTATGGTAGCACAGCCTATAAAAGAAAAGTTTACATGGCTTAAAGAAAATACTTTTAGTTTGAGCAATGAAATGTCTCTGTTAAAAACGAAAGCAATTTTTGGAGCGAATGCCAGCGGAAAGAGTAATTTAATTAAAGCGCTAGCTACATTTTCTAAAATTGTAATTAATTCTGTCAAAGACGATGAAATCCTTGACAAAATGATTGAACCTTTTATTTTGTCAAAAGACACTATTGAAAAGCCATCATTTTTTCAATTGATTTTTATTGTTGACAAGGTTAGATATAGATATGGTTTCGAAGCTGACGATACCGTAATTAAAAGTGAGTGGCTTTTTGGTAAACCAGGCAAAAAAGAAGTACCATTTTTTATAAGAGAAGGGGATAAAATCACAAATAATGATAAAAAATTTCCAGAAGGCGGAAAGTTTAAATTTTTACTTAATGAAGACAATCAAATTGTCAGGTCAAATGCGCTTTTTTTGACAGCCGCAGCCTCGCTTAATGGCAAAGTATCAAAGAAGATAATAAATGCAATTTCTCAAATCATTATCATCAGTGGGATAAATGATAATTTTATGAGAAGTGTTGCCTATAAGCAAATCGAAGAAGAAAAAAGAAGGAATAAGGTAATTCAATTTTTAAACGAATCTGGAATTGACATTGAAGATTTTGCAATCGAAGAATTAGGTGAAGATAGCTTTTCAGCCTCAATGCCAAAAGAAATTCAAGAAATATTCAGTAAAGGCGATAAAATCAAAATTTTAACGTCGATTAGAACCCAGTTTGGAAACAAGAAAAAACCAGAAGGTAAAATTGCATGGAGTTTCGAAGAGCATGAATCTGATGGCACTCAAAAGATGGTGCTGTTATCACCTTTCATATTGGATGCACTTGAAAAAGGAAGAGTGTTGGTTTTAGACGAGTTCGAAGCAAGGTTGCATACTTCTCTTTCAAAAAGTATCGTCCAGTTATTTAATTCCGGTTATGGCAACACGCATAAATCTCAATTTATCTTTTCTACCCACGACACTAACCTTTTGTCCTCTAAATTAATGAGGAGAGATCAAATTTGTTTCGCACAAAAGGATAAATTTGGTGAATCCAAATTATTTTCGCTTGCGGATATCAAAGGTGTAAGAAATGATGAAAGTTATGAAAAAAATTATTTGCTAGGAAAATATGATGCCCTTCCAAAAATAGGAAATTTGGATTTTGTTCTTGCTGGAAATAATTAAATATGCCTAGAAAAACAAAAACCATAAAGAAAACTGATATTGATGGGAAAAAACCGTGGCTAAAGAAAAAAGGTATATCTATTATTGAGGAACCGAGTATTTTTCCTTTAAAAACATTTTTAATCGTTTGTGAAGGACAAACTGAAGAACTTTATTTTAAATCATTTGAGATAAACTCAATCACTGTAAAGTGCATGAGTTTTGGATGTTCTAATTTTCAATTGGTAGATTGTACAATTGAACTTAGCAGCGGAGAAAATTACGACGAAGTTTGGGTAGTTTTTGACATGGATTTTAACCCACAAAAAGGAACTCAACAATATTCAGAATTTGACAATGCTATTCAAAAAGCGAAAGACAACAACATAAAAGTTGCGTATTCAAATGATGCTTTCGAATTATGGTTTTACCTTCATTATCAATATACTGACCAAAAAAATTTAAGATTTTTCTATTATCAAGAATTGGGAAAGTTATGGAATATCAATTATGAAAAAGAAGGAAAGTCTAGGAAGTTTGCAAACCAAATTTATTCTATTCTTAAAAATGACAATAATGCTAGTTCGGAAAAAGCTATAATTCATGCAAAAAACTTGTTTGAAAAAAATATGATTTTCCCCTACCATAATCAAAATCCAGTGACAACTGTTTATCAGCTTTTCGAAGCTTTAACTGAAAAAAAATTATAAAACACATAATTCTTCTACTTCTTAAACCAAAGCGATTTCAAGTTTAAATTTCACATACAAAAAAGTTGTTTCACAATCCACACCTCCCCTCAACCCCCTACCTCAACAAAGTCACATCCCCTTTCAGCGCGGCCAGTTTGCCGGTGATAAATTGCACTTCGAGGATATAGATATACACATCCGAGGGAGCGAGTTCGTCTTTGTAGGTGCCGTCCCATCCCTGTCCGGGGGAATCGTTGTCATAGACCAGTTCGCCCCAGCGGTTGAAGACTTTGAATTTCAATAAGCTGGCATGGTCGGAAGCGCCTTCGCCCAAAAAATAATTGAAGAAATCATTGTTTCCGTCGCCATCCGGAGTGAAGACATTCGGAACGGCTATTTCTTCGGAAACTACTTCGACATTAAAATTATAAGTGACGGAAAAACATCCGAAGATATCCTCTACGGTTACGATGTATGTGGTCGATTCTTCGGGCGTTACCACCGGGTTGGAGCAATCCAGGCAACTCAATCCCACCGTTGGCGACCACGAATAAGTATATAGATCGCTGTCGTAAATAAACGGAAGGGTCACGGGATTTCCAATGCCAATGATCGTATCCCACGAATAACCGAAATGCTCAGGAAGCACCTCCACTGTCCCGCTGGTCGATCCGACGCATTCGTTTTCATCCGTCACTTCGACATTAAAAGTGGTGGACGAGTTCAGCGTCGCCGTAGGATTCGCCAAAGTATTATTGTCCAGTACATTGGAAGGCAACCAGACATAAGTGACATTGGTGTCGGAAACGACGGCTGAGAGTATCACCGGCTCTCCGGCACAGATCGTATCCCCCGGAAATTCAACCGTCGGCAGCGGCGTGATGATCACTTCCCGCGTAAGCGTGTCCGTGCATCCGAGTGCAGCGCTTTCTATCGCGAGGAGTATCGTATAGGTTCCCGGCATCGTATAATCATGGACCGGAGAATTTTCCATCGAGGTACTGCCATCCCCGAAATCCCAGTTGAAAATATCTGCGTTGACGGATTGGTTGGTAAACGGCACTTCACCCACGCAAAGCATCGTGTCTATCCCGTCGTTGGCGAAAAAATCGGCCAGCACATTGATGATCTCGATGGGTTGTTCTACCGCAATGGCGCAGGCATCGTTCAGTCCGCGCAATACCAGTTTTACGACGGTCGTGCTGCCTGGCGGCAGAAAGTTATATTGATGGCTGACAGGATCTATGTCATCTGCGCCGGTTCCGTCGCCAAAATCCCAACTGAAGGAATTCACATCCACCGTATCGATCAGGTTAAAAGTGATCACATCGCCTTTACAAATAATTGCCTGATCCATTACGAAATCTCCTTCCGGCCCGATAAGCGTGATGGTTTCCGTGATCGTATCCCGGCATCCATAGCTGGTGGAAACGATGAGCGAGATTTCAAAGGTTCCTTTGCCAAAAGAAGTGGCGGTAGTGGAGCCGGATCCCGTCTGCCCGTTTCCAAAATTCCAGCTATAAGTCAGCGGAAAATTGGAAGTGCTGTTGTCCATAAAAAATATATTTTCCGGGTAGCAAACGATAGGCTCATTGTCCACGCTGGTATTAAAATCGGCCATCGGATAACCCTGGACATTTATGACGGTAGTGGTGGAATCTTTACAGCCGGTGGCTATTTCTTCATAGATCATTTGTACCTCAAACGTGCCTTCATCATTGTAGGTAATGGTTTCCAATTGGTCGTTGCCAAAATCCCCGTTTCCAAAATCCCATAAAAAGCTCAGATTCGATCCCTGCTCAGTGAAGTCCGTAGCCGAAAAATCTACCTCGGCGCCCGCACACAGGTTGGGTGGCGTTGCGGTGATCTGGCTTTCAGGTTTATAAACATAGATGGTTTGTTCCGTACTGTATTGACAACCCAAAGTATCTCTGGTCACCAATCGTGCGACGATAGAATCTCCGCTTGACAAGGTGCTGTTGTAAATATGTGAAGGGTGTTGTCCCGTAGAGGTATTCCCGTCGCCGAAATACCATTCCCATCCGGCGATCGTGGTATCTGCGGTGGTCAGGTTTGTAAAATTGACTTCTGTAGGAAAACAGATGAGCGTTTTATCCACCGTAAATTCCGGACGGGTAGCAAATACTGCGACATCCTGGCTCAAAGTATCGGAGCAGCCGTTGATATCCCTGGTGACCAGGGTTACCGTGTGCATGCCCGAATCGCCGAAAACCAAAGGGATTGCTACGTCTTGTGTTGTGATCGGGCGGTTGAAAGTAGTGAACCATGTGAAGCCTCTCCAGCAATCATTCTGCACATCCTGCGATGCGCTGCCATTCAGTATTTCCGTAGAGCCATAACAGATCAGGGAATCCAGTTCGAAAACCGCGGTAATATCCCGGACATAGACCGTCGCGGTATCTTTGGAGGCCGGGCAGCCGCTGGAATCATTTTCAGCAGTGAGGATCACGGTATAATTCCCGGTGGTATCGTAAGTATGGGTAAGATCGCCGTCGGTACTCGTCATTCCGTCGCCAAAATCCCAGAGAACGCTGGTGGCGTCGTGGCTGGAATCCCGGAACATAAAATCGTATGGGGTTGGGCATTCAACGAGATAATCAATTTGGGCGATCGGGCCTTTCACCAGGATCATATCTTCTATGGTATGCGTTGTGAAACAGCCATTGTAACCCACCGTGAGCGACACATCCATCGGGCCGGTTTCCGTATCGAAAGTCCAACTCAGTTGCGGGGCCTGATAACAATGAAAAGAGCGTCCGTTGTCCGTTTCAAAATGCCAGGTATCTATTCGTGGATCGTTGGTCAGGTTTGTAAAATTAACCGTATCGCCCGGGCAGACTTCCGTCTGATCCACTGTAAAATCAGGCATGATCAAATCACCCACTCTGATCGGGATAAGGTAAGAAGTGTCTTTGCAACCGGCTTCGTTGGTAATGATCAAATAGCTTTCAAATACGCCTGTGTTGTTGTAAGTGTGAGTAAACGAAAAGCCATTGTCATAAGTTTGAACCGTGCCATCACCAAAATGCCATTCCCACTCGATGATGTCTTCATTCGAAGTGCTTTCGTCGGAGAATTCAACTTCCAACGGCACACAACCGTCTGCCACATCTGTGATAAACAAGGAATTGGGCCGGTGAATGGTATCGACGAATTCATACTCATACGTAGCCGTACAACCTGAGGGATTTGTTGCAGTTAAAAAGACGGTATATAAGGTTTGTGAGTTTATTGTAAAACTGTCCGTAGGATAATAGATCGTATCCGTAGGAAATTGTTCTGTGCTTATGTCAAAATCGGGAAACAGCCAAAAGAACTGCGTCGCCACCGTGGAGTTGGGGAAGTAATTGGTGATAAGCCTGCCTTCGCAAGTGTAAGTCGGGTCAGCGGTGAAGGAAGCATCTACCGAATCGACAAAGACCATGATCGTGGTATCGTGAACGCAAGAGCCTGTTGAAACCGTCAGGGTGATCGACTGCTCACCTGGTGCTGTAAAAGTAACCGTTGGCTGGGCTACGGAGGAAAAAGGGGGTTCAGCGTCGCTTCCGAAATTCCAGATGTAATTTCCGGTGGAAGACAGATTTACCATGGTTACGGATTGATCAAGACAAACGGTATCCGGGACACTGAAATTAGCTTCGGGAGTGCCCACGCTGACCGGTCTTGTGATCGTTCTGCTGCACCCCACAGCGTCAGTCACTATCAGCGTCACGATATATTGTCCTTCGTCGTAAGTCTGGCCGGGCGGATCGGCAAGCGTCGAAGTTTCGCCATTACCGAAATTCCATTCAAAGGTGAAGTTTTCCGGGTTGTTCGTCAGATTATTGAAATTCACGGTGAAAGGCGCAACGCAGGAAATGGCAGGATTGGGTATCGTCACAAAATTTGCCACCGGGATCGAACTTACCTCAATCAGGTCAGGAAAAATTTCGGTTACATCGCAGGAGGGAAAATTGGTTTCAATGTTCAACCCCACTGTATAAGTACCCGGCATTGTATAGACATGCCCGGTGGGATTTCCTGTGCCGGAGCCTCCATCGCCAAACACCCACTGGTAATTATTCACAACGATGCCTGGCGGAAGGTTGGAAATATCTGAAAAACTGACCCCAAAAGGTACACATCCCGAAGTGGGGTCTGCGCTGATCATCAATTCCGGTTTGGGATGCACGGTGATCGTAACCGTTCCGACTAAGGGGCCGCCTACTCCTTCGTACAATTCCACTTCGTAAACACCCGGTGTTATAAATATATTGGTAGGATTGGCAACCTCAGCGGAAGAACCGTCTTTAAAGTCCCAAAAATAACCGGAGAGACCTCCCGGCGGTGTAAATGTTACTTCGAGCGGAACACAACCTTCCGCCACCGAAGCAGTTTGAGCCAATATAGTATTTGATGAAAAAAGAAATAGCAGAAAGGAAATACAAAGGGGTAAAGCTTTCATCTTTTCAAGCTAAATTTTTTGGTAAAAAGAAATAAGATTCAAAATCAACGCTTACAAATATAATAAAACCTCTGTGGGCATTGATTCTTTTTCAGAATAAAGTTTATTTTTACAACGATAAGTATTGAATTTGTAAAGCCGACTTCATTTCTTTTTATAAAATTTGCCGGACATGCCGGGTTTTATATTTTTATCAATATTTACAGATCATTCGCTTCGGATTTCATTTTGAAACCATAAAATATGAATAGCATGAAGTACTTCAACATTGTTTTTTCAATACTCCTTATCAGTCTTATTCCCTTTCAATTATCGGCACAACTGGATTACAAATACGAGCCTTTACCCTGCCTCAATAAAAAGGTGACCATCCTGGCGCACATCGTTCTCAACCAGGCCGGCAACGGCGATATCCTCGAAGCAGATATCCTGGCCGAGATCGACAACCTCAATGAATATTTCAAACCCATCTGCCTTTCCTTTGAAGTTTGCGGATTCGATACGATCACCAATTACCAGTTTAACAACCTGAGCCAGGGTGACGAATGGGATGATATGCAGGTAAAATACCACAAAGCCGGTCGCCTGAATATGTTTTTTGTATCGAATATTCCCGGCGCCTGTGGTTTTGCCAGCCTTGGCGGTGTGCAGAATTTGCAAAGCGGTGGTGTTGTTATACAAAAAGATTGCACCGGGGGATCGAGCAAAACGGTCCCCCACGAGATAGGACACTTTTTTGGTCTCAAGCATACCTTTGAAGGTAGTGGCGACGAATTGGTCGATGGCAGCAATTGCCAGACCGTTGGCGACGATATCTGCGATACCCCTGCCGATCCTTTTGTTGATGGTGATCCGGTGGAAGAATATGTGAATACCGCATTGGGATGCCGCTTTATCTCCCTGAAAACAGATGCCAACGGGGATTATTACACACCCGATGTAGGCAATATCATGTCTTATTATCCCGGCGCCTGCGGCTGCGGATTTACGCACCAGCAATACCTCAAAATGGCGAATACTTACCTGGAAGCTCTTTCGAAGATCTGGTGATTAGCTACTCTGATGCTATTCAGGAGAATGGATGTAATCGGTTGTGTGGGGTAGAATATAACAAATTGTTTGTCAACCTTAAAAAAATACCATGCCCCCAACTACTAAACTTTACCTAAAAGCTTTTTTGGTCTTCGGAATTCCTTTTGGGCTAATGATGAGATAAATCGAATTGAGAAGATTCGGCGCCAAAAATGGGCAAACTCGTATATACAAAACCGCTCTAACCCATAAAGCAGAAGAGAACTCCAAAAGACAATAAATCGTTCTGAAAGAGAAGAAAAGACAGATAATTTGTAAATTGAGAAAAAAGCATCAATTATGACATTAGAATCAAGAAAATTTCGGCTCATTCAATTAATAACTGGATTAGATAATGAATTCATAATTAGCAAATTGGAAAGTTTGATTGTTCAGTTAAGTAAAGAAGATCAACTGCTTTTCAAGTTGAGCCAGCCAATGAAAGAGCGATTAGACATAAATGAATTGATTGAGAAGCAAGGATATAAACCCCCGACTAAAGAAGAGATTGATGCTTTAATTAAAGAGGCTGATATCCAGGAACCCATTGAGGAACTTCTTGAAATGATTTGACAGAATGAAATTTATACTTGATACAAATATCGTCCTGATATTTTTAAGGGACCAAAAAACCAAAGATTTCATCGACAATAAATTTGCACCGTTTAATCCGGCCAATATCCCAATTGTATCAGTTGTGACTTTGGGAGAAATTGAATCAATCGCTATCCGAAATAATTGGGGGAAAAGGCGAATTAAAGCAGTAGAAGAATTCCTCAATAAGTGTATCATCACCAATATCAATTACAGGGATATTATTGAAGCTTACGGAAAGCTCGATGCTTACAGCCAAGGGAGGTTGAGCAGCAAGCCCCTTGGTAATTCAGCAAGAAATATGGGTAAAAATGATCTGTGGATTGCAGCAACTTCAGTAGTAACCAATTCCAAATTATTAACTACTGACCAAGATTTTTTGCATCTCGATAAATCTTTTCTTGAACTAGAATTAATTGAACTCATAAAGTGAAAAAATATGGGATGCAACATGTCAATAACCTCTATTTCCCGACTAATGCGTTTGCTCTGAGTATTTCACAACATTAAAACAAAAATACCATGACTCCAAATACGAAACTTTACTTAAAAGCTTTTTTGGTCTTCGGAATTCCTTTCGGGTAAATGATGACGATTTTAGATTTTACAGAAGGAAAAGAATTTGAGTTGTGGAAATTTCTATTCTTATCAGTTGGATTTGGTTTATTTATGTCTTTAACATTGGTCTCCTGGCATCTCAGCGAATTGAGAAAGTTCGGCGCGAAAAATTTAACCGATGAAATGCTTTCCTCAAATCAGAAAAAAGCGCTGGCGGTATCTATATCCAGGGAAGAATTGATCCGGCGATTAAAGAACGACCCCTCAACCAAAAAAATGAGCATCAAAGAATCTGAAGACTTAATTGTTTTGAAAACCAAACCAAGCTGGAAATCATGGGGAGAAAAAATTCAGATAAAACTGGATGAATTGGAAACCGGAATAAAACAAATTATCATTTCAAGCAAACCTAAAATATCCTTGACATTAATAGATTTTGGAAAGAATAAAGAAAACATTGACATCATTGAAAAGCTATTGATTAAAACGATGTAACACAATGGCTCCAATGAAAAACTGAAACGCAGCAAATGCTCGCGAAATTCGCTGGTGTACATAGTTGAAATAAACGAAACCGGATGCGGGAATGGCAAATATGTGGCCGTTGGTTAAAAGCATAATGTTGAATCCAAAAAAAAAACGTAAGGATTATGAAATATTTAAACAAGAAAATGAAATTGATCCTGCTTTTACTAATCCTAATCAATTCTATCTCTTATGGTCAATCAGATAGTACGCGTTTCTTTTTAAACAAACACAAGTATTTTGGAATTGATCTTACGTTCCCGAATTTTAGCGGAGCAATAGATAAGGAATTTAAAGCAATCAATTTTAATACTCGATCAGCTTTAGTTAATTACTCACCAAAATTGAATTATGGAATACACTATTCAGTTGAAAAAATCTTCATGAATTCTCCTCGGTTTTCAATAATCCCTGAAATCGGTTTTAATTTTATATCCGGACAGATTAAATTAAGGAAATATTCAGGAGCGATTTCTGAGTCAAACACGGTATTTGAAGATCAATTAGATATTAATTTTTATAGTTTGTTTCTTTATTCAGCTTATGCTGTACAGTATGAGCTTTTTAAAAACTCTGGAATAGGTATTTTTGTAGCTCCCAAAATGTCAATCAGAATTTTAAACAAAGGGGATATTCTTTTAGAAAAATATACTGTTGATTATGATAAATCTCCTATCAACAGGGAATTTAATGGAAGCCAGGAAATTAATGCAGGTTACGATTTGTCTGGATTCCAGTCGTTTATTGAAATTGGATTTAATAAATCTATTCCAATGAAATCTAATCTTTTGAAATTTGGGATTAAATATGGATTACCCTTAGTATATCTATATTCTCCAGTCAATTTTAAGTCGAACCCTATAAGTTTGACAATTAAATATGGTTTTGCTAATTAGAAACAAATAAACGACGAAAGTATATAACAATGCTATTCGTCTATTCCAGGATAGCAAACCTTCTTACACCAACAAAAATCAAATGAAAACATTGCTAAAACTCATCGGACTATTGTCTATACTCTCACCAAATCCCAATGCTCAAAACCTGGTTGATAACGGAAGTTTTGAAGAACTTGAAGGCATGCTGCCTCAGTTCGGCGTAGGCTCCGCCATGCTGTTGCTTGGTAAACTCTGCGACGCGGTGTCAGCAAAATTCAGTTTTGCAACCCTGCCCCCCGTTCGGCGTAAGCTCCGCCTGCCACTGTCCCGATCCGACAGGTCGGGATCGCAGCATCAGCAACCCCGACAGTTCAGGGTTTTACAAACCAAAGCGCCAAATGCCTGCAAAAATTTGCCGGGTTTGGGGATTATTTGCGAATTTAGCTCGTGCGCATTTAGACGGCGAATCTGACTGCAAGTAAACCCAATGACACAGCAAAACCAATCCATGGCATTTTTCAAAGACTTTCGGCACATCATTTTATACGGACTGATCCTGGCAATCCTAGTCTTTGCTCTCAAATGGTTGCAATGGAAATTCCTGATCGTGGATCATGCCATAGACATTTATATCGGGCTGATCGCCCTCCTTTTTACCGCCCTGGGCGTTTGGGTGGCCACTCAGCTAGTGAAACCAAAAGTGCATACCGTCATTGTTGAAAAGGAAGTACTCGTCCCCCAACCCGAAGAATTTGCGATCAATGAAACCGAACTGAAAAAACTGAATTTGAGCAAACGAGAATACGAAGTATTACAACTTTTGGCAAAAGGATATAGCAACTCCGGCATTGCAAAAAAATTGTTTCTTTCGGTCAGCACCATAAAAACGCACGCTTCCAATCTCTTCCAAAAAATGGATGTAAAAAGCAGGACACAAGCCATAGAAAAAGCAAAACGCCTGAAGATCGTCGAGTAAAAAAATAAGGTACTTTGGTATGAAAACCTACTGCAAAAGCCATTTTGGTACTAAAGTATGAAGCGGCTTTCTGTTCCCTGTTTTAGTTTTGCGGAAACAATTAAAAAATCGATCAGATGAAAAAAACAGTATTGGTTTATGGTTTGATCATGGGAGCCATTTTTATCTCCGGGGCATTGTACATGACCAACCTGCTCTTTTATAAAAATCCGGAGATCAAGGGCAACGACTTTCTCGGATATGTGGCGATGATCATCATCTACTCCCTGATATTTTTTGGAGTCAGGAATTATCGCAACCAATATCTGGACGGTTTCATTTCCTTCAAAAAAGCATTCAAGACCGGAGCGCTGATCACCTTGACAGCCGCTACATTTTATGTGGTCGTCTGGCTGTTTTATTATTATTTGTTTGTCCCTGATTTTATGGATAAATATACAGAATATGTGTTGCGACACGCTGCGCCATCCGAACTGGAGGATAAAACGCAAATGATGAATAATTTCAAAACGATGTACAAAAACCCGCTTTTTGTTATTCTCATTACCTACGCAGAAATTTTGCCTCTTGGCTTGGTTGTCTCACTCGTCAGTTCACTCATTTTAAAAAAGAAAGTACATTGAAAAGACGCATCGCATTTTTAATGACCTGTATGCTCCCTGCTTTTTAAGCAGCAGGTCAATCAACAGATGAAAAGGAACAGGTTTCGGTAGTAAAAAAAGAAATTTCAAAACATTTAAAAATGAAAAAACTGAAGATAGAAAGACACTTTAACGCAGCGCCTGAAAAGATTTTTGAAACCTTTACCAAGCCGGAAGAAATGAGGGTCTGGTGGACGGACGACACGGAGTTTGATATTGACTTACGCGTTGGCGGCCACTATACCATAACCCGGAAAGAAGGCGAAATGACCCTCAGAATGACCGGTGAATATCTGGAAGTTGAAAAACCAAATAAGCTCAGATACACTTGTGCCATGCCGGATTTCTCACCCATCGCAGATACTATTTCGATAGACATCCAAGCCGACGAAAAAGGAGGTTCAAAAATGATCTTCACTCAGGAGGGAGAAGGAATCCACGCTGAACTGAAAGAACTAACCGAAGGAATGGCCTCAGAAAGTGAAAAAGGCTGGCAACTTGGATTTGACCTGATGGAACAATCCTGGAAAAAAACTAATTCAAAATGAACTCAACAACACTCATATTATTTCTAGCATTCGTAACATTCGGATGTGCTGATCCCGATTCCAAAATGGCCGGGAATAAAAAGAATCAAAGCTTACAAGCTGAAAATGATAGTTTAAAAACAATATTAAACGAAACCATATCCGCAATGAAACAAAAGATAGCAACATCGCTGACTTTCCAGGACAACAATGCTGAGCAGGCCATGAACCTTTACGTGGAATTATTTGACGATTCCCGGATCATTGCCGTCCATCGCTGGGGGAAAGATGGCCCCGGGAAAGAAGGCGCCATCATGCAAGCTACATTTGAATTGAGTGGAAAGCTGTTTATGTGCAGCGACAGCCCTCCGATCCACAATTGGGATTTTACACCTGCCATTTCAAACTATGTCGAATGTGAAAATGAAGCTGAGCTTGAACGACTTTTTTCAAAACTTTCCGAAAACGGAACCGTAGCAATGCCATTGGACAACTACGGTTTCAGTCAAAAATTCGGTTGGGTCATAGACCAATTCGGCATTTCGTGGCAATTGAATTTAAACTGAAAATTTTCGAGTTCCGTTTGATGGAAGATTAATCCATGCGCTTAATTGTTTTACGGCTAGTCACAGCCGTCGTCCGCCTCACCGTATCTGTAAACCAAAGCATCAAATAACTGCGAAAATTTTGTCGGATTTTGGGATTTTTTGCGAAATTAGCGGGTGGTTATAAGGAGAATAAACGGTTCCGGTTGTGTGAATAGCACTAAGCCAAACCGTTGGACAACAGAACAAGTAACTTTGTTATGCGAAAGAATACGAATGATTTACGAATCAGTAGATAAATTACAAAACGCTCTTGGTGAGATTGTATTCCACTACACACAGGACAAGAAAAAAGCAGCAGGAAGAGCGTTGGGAACAATGGTTGAAATCATTACCTACTACCTTCTCAAAACATGGAAATTCAACAACTCGACTTCAATAGAAAGAAGGCTTGTTGAGTATGGAAATGAAGATATAAGCCATAATGTTGAGTACTCTTTGCATCCCATAATCAAAGAATATGAAGTAAGCCTTGACAATGACGGAAATTCCATCACGGCAACTAAAATTCTAAAGGCATTAGAGGAAAAAGCCAATATTTCTCAGTTCGAGAAAAAAAAACAACAATCTTCTCGACAAACACAATATTCTACGTAACGCCTGCACAATTGGGGAATCCAAGGACTCCTTCCTCCTGACCAGTTTCAAAACGCCAGGACAGGGCAAGCATGATTTGCTGGTTTTTGAGCAAATGCAAAAACCCTATGCGATTTTTGAATGCAAACGCGTAGGGGTTGAGGAAGGTACCAAGAAAGGACCACAGACCATTGAAAAAGCAAAGCAGGGTGCTTATGTAGCACGTACAGCTTCATCACTTCAAAAAATCAGGACAGACAAAGGTGAGAAATATGGAATAATTTACCGTTCGGACAATGAACCGTACATTAAACCGTACGTTGAGTTGATGGAGGAAATAATTTACTCGGACGATTCCGAACTCCTGAAAAAATTTATCTTGACAGTAGGTGTTGTAAGCAATCACGGTAACTGGTTCACAGCAGAAAATCACAATAAGGAATTAAAGGTTTTAGCCCAATCTTACGACTGGCTGATCTTCCTAACCGACAAAGGACTGGCACAATTTATTGACGAGTTAATACTAAACCCAACACAGAATTACATAAAAGTCCAAGAAGCTTTTAAAAGCAGCTACACCGTTGATAAGAAGCGAAATATATTTACAAAAGTCAAAATGGACTTTGAAGCTGATGCTGTTTTGCTCAAATACTTTTCTGACAATTTATCTGAAATTGAAAGTTGGTTTAACATTATTGCACCTCAAGGAAAAAACATTTTCGAACTAAAGAACGAACTGATTGAGTTACGTTCTAAAAACTGGAAAGAAATACTATTATGAGCGCAGGCAGAACAGTAAACTCTCAAAACCAAAGCTGGGGAACACCTCTTAAGTATGTTAAAGCAATTAAGCAATTTTTTGGAGGCTCAATTGCTTTAGACCCATGTTCAAATGAACATTCAATAGTGCATGCCAAGACGGAATTTATGCTTCCCAAAAATGATGGACTTAAAGAGGATTGGAATTTCCCGACAATCTATATGAATCCTCCATACGGTGCTGACAGAGAAAGAAGGACAACGATCAAAAACTGGTTAGCTAAATGTGCCTTGACATACCAAAAGTATGGTTCGGAAATATTGGCTTTGGTTCCCGTTGCGACAAACACAGGACATTGGAAACAGAGTGTTTTTGGGCAAGCAAGAGCCATTTGTTTCCTCTACGACACTAGACTAAAATTCCTTGAAAATGGCCTGGACGTAGGCAAAGGAGCGCCTATGTCATGTGCAATGGTTTACTGGGGACAAAACTATAACAGGTTCTACGAAATATTCATAGAATACGGTGCTGTAGTTGACATTTCAAACCTTCAGGGAGAAAAAATCGGTAAGGAAAGAAAATTTATGGAATTGGATTTAAAATAATGAAAAACACCAGTTCGGCGTAGGCTCTGCCTGCACGTGCTACTGCCAACGGCGTAGGCGTGGCGCTGGCAAAATTCTGTTTTGCCAACGTTCGGCACAGCCTGCGCGACCACTGCCAATGGCCAGGCAGGCAGTGATCTCAATGCCGACAAAATTTCGTCCCGCCTGCTTTCGGGCAGATTTGTGTGAAAGAATTAATATATTTGCTCTCAAAAATACCAGACTTTTTATGAGCGCTTCCGGCATGCCTCCCGATTTCCTTCTTCCCTGCCTGCATTCTATAGAACAAGCTGTGCTGGCTACCTCCAAAGTATATCCCCAACTCCGCGACAAAGAAGTGGAAACCATCTACGAACAGTTCAAGAACTTTTACGACCAGCTCGCCCGCGACAAGGAAATGTACGAGCCTTCCTCTAACATAACCTACCGGCAGGCGCTCATCGATGCCATTCTACAGGCCCTGGATGTGCGGGAAGAATTGGCAGCCGACGAACACTACCTCAACAACCCCAACATACGTTACGGCGGCCTCATCATACCCTACCTGGAAGCGTTATACGCCCTGTGCTTCGGCTATCTTTCACGCTCCGCCCGCTTCTGGCGAAAACTTAACGGCCCCAAAGGCTATCTAAAATTCATCGCCGAGCAATTGCCGTAGCTTCTTTTGTTGGGATTTGAGGAATTTGCGAAATTAGCTGGGTTTAAAAAAAAATATACCCCTGTTCGGCGTAGGCCGCGCCTGTCCCGATCCGACAGGTCTGGATCGCAGCATCAGCAAAAATCCGCCCCGCCTGACCTGCCTGAACCCGCCAGCGGCGTGGTGCTCATGGCAGGCAGGCCGTCGGGCAGGTTTGCGTGAGCTCCCCACAATTTAAGCGTCCCGCTTAGATTAAATATGCGGTGGATTAGAGCGGGTTGGATATAGGCAGCTTCTGGCCGGGGTAACTCACATAAAGTAAAAATCCTATCTTTGAAACTATGGATCAACTTTTCAAAATATTCAAAGTGGACAAAGCGGAAGCAAACAGGATCAGCGCTTCACCTGATGATCCGCATCAACACGACTTTGAAGAATTGATCATAGCCATCGAAGGTCAATTAGAACACTTCATTGACTTTAAAAACACTACGCTTGATGCCCCGCTTGTGAGTTTTGTAACGAAAGGGAAAGTTCACCGCGTCATACCTAAAGTGAAAAATGGCAAATGCGATATGTGGGTGCTGCGTTTCAAAAGTGAGTTTATCCCCGAAACCACTTTTCAGCTTTACGCTTATTACCACGATCATGCTACTTTGAAATTGCAAAGCGGAGCCTGCTTCGACCGCTTGATTGCGATTTGTGAGATCATCCACGGCGAGATGCAGCAGCAAATTCCCGATCTCAGCGTTGTGAGGCATTTACTGAGCGCCTTGTTTATCATGGTTGAATCAGAAAGACATAAGATTGCTCCGGATGAAAACGGATTGACAACCACACAAAATTCAACCTTACAAAGCTTTCTGAAAATCCTTGAAGAAAATTATCAAAGACCCGTCGGAGTGGAATTTTACGCTGAAAAACTGTTCATGTCTGCAAGGAATTTGAACCTGATCTGCAAAAACATTCTCAGCCAAACTGTGAGTGAGATCATTGAAACAAGAAAACTCATCGAAGCCAAAAATCAACTTACACATTCCGATAAGCAAATCTCTGAAATAGGTTTTGATTTGGGATATAAAGAGAAAGCCTACTTCACGAATGTATTTAAAAAGAGAACCGGGCAAACGCCTTCTGAGTTTCGGGATGAAATGAAAATGCTTCTTTCCTGATCTTACAACCCTTTGTCCGAAATCTGTTACCGCTTCCCTTTTGAATGACTGCATCTTTGTATTGTCAATTTTATTAATCATTAAGGTTGTTCAAAAATAAAAATTACAAAAGTTGAGAACCATTATAGGTACGACTCCGCTGGAGTCGAAATCTTTTGGTAAACCGGTTTTCTAACGTAATGTGATCCCGCCAGCCTGCGTGTACTTGGCAGGCAGGCTGGGATCAATGGTTGATATACACTCAATTGTGATCCAGACGCGCCCCGATGAGCGAATCGGGGCAGGTCGGAATTAGCCTGATAGTTTTCAAAAAGTTCCTGACCGCAGTGCGGTCATAGTACGTTAGTTTATTGAAATAATGTCAAAGCGACCCCATAGCGGGTCGTACAAAAAAACCATCAAATGACTCCGGATAATTTAAGTGAATTATTTTTGAACACCATCATTTTAAAAACAGAAAAAAATGGATGCAGTAGCAAAAGCAACAGCAAAATGGGCTTTAGACCCTACACACAGCGAACTTACTTTTAAAGTAAAACACATGATGATCGCCAATGTAAAAGGCGAATTCAAAAACTTCTCGGTTGAAGTGGATGGGAACGATATTTTCAAATCACCGCTTCGTGTGAGCATTGACACTTCATCGATAAACACCAACAACGACGAAAGAGACACGCATTTAAAATCAGCCGACTTCTTTGATGTGGAAAACCACAAAGAACTTACTTTCAATAGCACATCGTTCAAACAGAAAAACGATGATGAATATGAATTGAAAGGCGAGCTTACCATCAAAGGCATCAGCAAAGAAGTTACCCTTGATGCGGAGTTTGGCGGTATCAACAAAGACCCCTGGGGCAACGAGAAAGCAGGTTTTTCGGTTGAAGGAAAAATCAACCGCAAGGACTGGGGCTTAAACTGGAATGCAGTTTTGGAAACAGGCGGTGTTTTGGTAAGCGATGAAGTGAAAATTTCCGGAGAAATCCAATTTGTAAAACAATCTTAAAAACAATCTTAAAAACAAAAGACAATGAAAAACAAAGTAATCATTATCACAGGTGCCGGAATGGGACTTGGATATGCAGCAGCAAAAGAACTAGCTTCAAAAGGTGCAAACCTTGTGCTGGTTGACTACAATGAAAAAGGTTTGGCAGATGCTAAAGCAGCACTCAGCAAAGCCTTTCCCGATGTGAAGATCATTACCGTTGTGGCGGATGTTTCAAAGGAAGAAGCTGTAAAAAACTATGTGGATGAAGCGGTAAAAGCATTCGGCAGAATTGACGGACTTTACAACAATGCCGGCATTGAAGGAAAACAGGCGAGCATTACCGAATATGATGTAAACATTTTCAAAAAGGTAATTGACATTAACCTGATGGGCGTTTACTACGGAATGCGATATGTAATTCCCGTGATGCAAAAACACAAGTTTGGCCGTATTGTGAACGTGGCATCTGTCGGAGGCATTCGCGGTGTGCTCAACCAAATGCCTTATGTGGCAAGCAAACACGCAGTATCGGGTATGACAAAAAACGCAGCCCTGGAATACGGCCGCGACGGAATCCTTACCAATGCCATTGCACCGGGGGCTATTCTTACGCCGATGGTAGCCGAAGCATTCAAACAGGTTAATCCTGACAACCCGAAAGCCGCAGAAACCGAATACGCTCAACGCAACCCGACCAAACGATTGGGACAACCGCACGAAGTTGCCAAATTGGTTGCCTTCCTCTTGAGTGAAGACAATGGCTATATTAGCGGCCAAACCATTGCGATTGACGGCGGAGAATCGAATATTTACGGGAATTCATAAACCGTTAAAACCGAATTTTAATTTTGTATGTCAATCATCAATTGGATCATCGAAAAAGAGCAGTCGGCATAGGGATTTTTCTAGTTGGTCGGCTGCTCTCATTTCTTCATAAGCGGATAGTGACACAAACGAATTTATTCTTTAGAGTATGTTTAAATTTTCATGATTGAGCGAAAGTGAGGAAATTTTATTATGAACAAGGCAAAAAACGTCCCGCTAAAAGCGGGAGAAGGTATGGCGTCCCGCTTTTTGAAAAAAGGCGGGATTAACGCAGTACAGAATAAAATTGGCCACTTGCAGCCAACCTGTCCCGCAACCAGCGGGATTGATGGAAGTTTAAACATACTCTTACCCAACATTTCCTAAAAAATAGAAATCATGACAACGATATCATCAAGCATAAAGAGTGAGAATTACAAAATCAAGATCAAATCTCCGACCGGAAATCTTTTGATTGCAGACGAACCGATTGACAAAGGTGGTAAGGATTTGGGATTTTCACCGAAAGAACTTTTGGCATCTGCTTTAGCCGCCTGTTCATCAGCCACCGTTAAAATGTATGCCGATAGGAAAGGTTGGGATTTGCAGGAAGTGAAAATCAATATCGAACTGGATTTTATTGCAACTGAAAACAAAACTGTCATCAACAGAAAGTTGGAATTTATCGGCAACCTTGACGATGCACAAAAAAGCCGGCTGCTTGCAGTTGCCAACGCTTGTCCGGTTCATAAAATATTGAGTAATCCGATTGAAATAAATTCACAGTTAAACTCATGAACAGAAAAACATTCATAAAAACACTGATACCGCTGGCAGCGGTACCGTTAACAGCAGCAGTAATGAAACTTCACGAATTAAATAAAATGACAGAACCGCTGGGCAAGACTAAAAAAATGCCCGTGTTGTTCCTTGGCCACGGCAGCCCTATGAATGCCATTGAAGAAAATGAATTTGTAAAAGGGTTCAGAAATGTGGCAAAGGAAATTCCACAGCCCAATGCTATTTTATGTGTGTCTGCACATTGGGAAACGAAAGGAACTTTTGTAACAGCAATGGAAAACCCTGTGACAATCCACGACTTTGGCGGCTTTCCAAAGGAATTGTTTGAAGTGCAATACCCTGCGCCCGGAAGTCCTGACCTGGCGAAAGAAACAAAATCCCTCATTACTAAAACCGAAGTAGGGCTGGATGATAAATGGGGGCTTGACCACGGAGCATGGAGTGTGATAAAACACTTATATCCCAATGCCGATGTTCCGGTAATTCAAATGAGTTTGGATTACAACCAATCACCGCAATCTCATTACGAACTGGCTCAGGAAATAAAATCACTGCGCGAAAAAGGCGTTTTGATCATCGGTAGCGGAAATATGGTACACAACTTACGTATGCTGGCCTGGGACAAACTCAACGCTCCGGAATATGGCTTTGACTGGGCGCTTGAAGCCAGCGAAAAAATGAAAAAATTCATTCTTGGCAGTGACCACAAACAGCTCATCAATTTTCGTTCACAAGGAAAAGCTTTTGATCTGGCCATTCCAACTCCCGAACACTATTTACCTTTGCTTTATTCATTGGCATTAAAAGAAGAAAGCGACCAGGTGATGCTGTTCAATGACAAAGCGATTGCAGGTTCACTTACCATGACTTCTGTGAAAATCGGTTAAAAAAAACGATATATTTTGCAAACCAACTTCACCATACTATTAGATCTGACCGGCACATTTGCCTTTGCTGTAAGCGGCATCCGCCTGGCATCAGGTAAACAAATCGACTGGTTTGGTGCGTACATTATTGGATTGGTAACGGCAATCGGCGGTGGAACCTTTAGAGATATTTTACTCGGCGTCACGCCATTTTGGATGTTAGATGTCAAATATTTCCTGACCACCGGCGTGGCGCTTATTGCCATATTGCTGTTTAAAAGCAAACTGTTCAAATTAGGTAGCACCTTGTTTTTGTTCGACACCATCGGACTCGGTTTGTTTACGATCGTCGGCATTACAAAAAGCATAGATGCCGGGCTGCCTGTCTGGGTTTGCATGGTAATGGGAACCATCACCGGATCTGTAGGCGGTGTGGTGCGGGATGTGTTGCTGAACGAAGTACCGTTGCTTTTCCGAAAAGACATTTATGCGCTCGCCTGTGTTGCAGGTGGCGGCGTATATTTCCTGTGCACTTCCTTCCATTTACCGGCGGGTATAACAGAGATATTCGCAGCAACAACCGTGATAGCATTCCGGCTGCTTGCAGTGAAATTCCATATTCATCTGCCGCAGTTACAACCGTTAAAAAGTCAAAACAAAAAATAATGCAGACTATTTTGCAAATCACTAAGAGTATGTCTAAATTTTCATGATCGGGCGAAAGCGAGCAAATTTTATTCTGAACAAGGCAAAAAACGTCCCGCTATAAGCGGGAGAAGGTACGGCGTCCCGCTTTTTGAAAAAAGGCGGGATTAACACAGTACAGAATAAAATTGGCCGTTTGCAGCCGACCTGTCCCGCAACCAGCGGGATTGATGGAAGTTTAAACATACTCTAAACATACATTAGACATACTCTTATTGAAAACCGCTCGTATGGCCTTTGACCTGTCTTACATTTCTGCATTGTGTGTGTCATAGTCAAGACCTTAGGACAGAGAGATCAATCCACGTGAATATTTTGCCTCACACTATCATAGCTTACAGATAGTTTAAGCGTCTCGCTTAAACTGAACCTGCCACTGCCAGAGACGTGGTGGGCGATAGAGCAGAGCATATTGGATTTAAGCTGTAACCTGCCTGCATGACCCCAGTACAGGCAGGGCTTAAATCATCGGATGTCTCAGTAAAAATAATTCCCAAATTTGGAACCTTGTGTTTAAGGTTGTAGTTTTACCCTTACGATGAGAGTAATTGCCAAAAGTACGTTGAAAGAATTCTGGGAAAAACACAGAGATTGTGAGCAACAACTTTTAAGCTGGTATAAAGTAGCAAAGAAAGCTAACTGGCAATCATTCGAGGAAGTGAAGCTACAATTTGGGACTTGTAAAATTGTTGGTTCCGATAGAATTATATTCAAAATAAAAGGGAACAAATATCGACTTATAGTTAGAATTACTTTTGTCAATCAAATCATCTGGATTCGGTTTATAGGAAAACATGAGGAATACGATAAAATCGATCCATTAACAATTTAATTATGCAAATCAAATTAATAAAAACAGAAGATCAATATCAAAAAGCTTTATCCCGATTGGATGAGATTTTTCATGCAGAACCCGGAACTCAGGAACATGATGAATTAGAAGTCATTGTATTGCTGATCGAAAAATATGAACTGGAAACTACCGGTGAATTTCCCGATCCTGATCCGATTGAAGCGATCAAATTTAAGATGGAACAAATGGAATTAAACCAAAACGACCTTGCAAAAATAATTGGTTTAAAAAGCAGGGCCTCAGAAATTTTATCCCGCAAAAGACCAATGAGCATCAGCATTATAAGGAAGTTGAGCAAAGCATTGTCAATCCCCGCAGATATCCTGATCCAACCTTACAAAACTGCTTAAAATCCCTCTTGATCTGTTGAACCTTCTTAAAAAAACAACTGCTCATCAAAAAAACTGAAAATCCGGCGCTCATTATTTTTATAAAAAACCCTGTAAAAGGCAAGGTGAAAACCCGTTTGGCAAAAACCGCCGGCGACGAAACCACCCTGAAAATTTACCTCGAATTGATGATTCACACGCGGGATATTACTTTGGATGTTGCCGCAAAACGATTTCTATATTACAGCCATTTCATCGACACGGAGGACGACTGGCACCCTGAGCATTTTCATAAACATTTGCAGGAGGGTCGCGATCTGGGGGAAAAAATGAAACATGCCTTTCAGACCGTTTGCCAAAACCATAAAAAAGTCGTCATCATCGGAAGCGATTGCCCGCTATTGACCCCTGAGATCATCGGCCAGGCTTTTGAAGAGTTGGAGGATCATCCTTTTGTGATCGGCCCTGCGATGGATGGCGGTTATTACCTGCTGGGAATGAATAATTACTATCCTGAAGTTTTCAACAATACCGAGTGGGGGAGCGCCAAAGTGTTGGCCCAAACGATTGAAAAAATTGAAAACCTCGGGCAAAGCTATTATCTGTTGAAGGAGCTACCAGATGTCGATTTTGAAGAAGACTGGAAAAGGCATGGCTGGGATATTTGAAAAAATAGTAATTTTGCAAATCAAATAATCCATTATTTTGTTTCGATCCTGAACTGCTAGTTTACTTTGTGAAAGATGCAGAAAATGAATTTAAAATTTTTTTAAAAATATAAAACACAGAAATTATGTACCCACCTGAATTAGTAGCGCCGATGAGCCGTGAATTGAATGAGGCCGGTGTTCAGTCATTAAAAACCGCGCAGGAAGTCGATACCGTTTTGGGCAAAGAAGAGGGCACCGTGCTGGTCGTCGTCAATTCGGTTTGCGGATGTGCTGCTGCCAACGCGAGACCGGGCGCCCGCATGTCGCTCGATAATGAAAAAATACCTGCGAAGCTGGTGACCGTATTTGCCGGCGTCGATCGCGAGGCTACCGAAAGGGCGCGGGAGTATATGCTCCCTTATCCGCCTTCGTCTCCTTCGATAGCGCTGTTCAAAGATGGCAAATTGGTTCATTTTATCGAAAGGCACCACATAGAAGGCCGTGCAGCCGAGATCATTGCCGCCAATTTGAAAATGGCTTACAATAAGTTTTGCTGATCTTTTCAGCAGCCTAAAAAAGCAGCCGCCTTTGGAATAACCGAAGGCGGCTGTTTTTTTGATGCGCTAAAATACCTTTGCAATCCTCAGGGAGCAAGCCGTTCGATCTTCCATTTTTTGCCATTGCTTCTGGTGTATTTTAATCGGTCGTGGAGGCGGTTTGTTCTGCCCTGCCAGAATTCGACTGCGGAGGGTATCAACTTGTACCCGCCCCAAAACTGAGGCAGCGGTAGTTTTTCAACATTGGCAAATTCCTTCTCTAACTCAGAGACTTTATCTTCGAGCATAGAACGATCTGTGATCACCCTGCTTTGTGGCGAAGCCCAGGCGCCGATCTGACTTCCTCGCGGGCGGCTTTGAAAGTAGTTTTCAGAAACCTCTTCCGGCAATTTTTTTACTTTTCCTTCAATCCGTACCTGGCGTTCAAGCTCGATCCAGCAAAAAACCAAAGCAGCGTAGGGATTCAGCGCCAGTTCTTTTCCTTTCCGGCTGTTGTAATTGCTATAAAACAAAAAACTGTCCTTTTCAATGCCTTTCAATAAAACGATCCTGGCAGAAGGTTTTCCGTCAATGGTTGATGTGGCAAGGGTCATGACATTTGGTTCCGGAATGTTATGGTCAAGTGCTTCGTGAAACCATCTTTCAAATTGCCTGACCGGATCATCCGCAACCTGATCGATCTCCAGCGAATGTTTTTGGTACTCCTCCCTTAATTCCGCAATTCTTTTACTTTCTTTCATGATTTTATCATCAAAACTTAAAATCTTCATTCTGCCAATCCGGATGGATAGAGACATCTGCGTTTAAAACTTTCCAAATACTGCCCGGACCTTCTGCCTGCAAACCGCAGGGATGCCAAAAGTGCAAATGTACCGCTTATCCCAATAAGTACAAAGAATTGTGATTGGTTGAATGCGGGGCCAATTTATCGGGATTCGGAAAGCATGGTTGGATTAAAGACAGGATTAAAGACAAAAAAAACCCTGTCAATGGTGATTGACAGGGACAAAACAAAAAACAAACACTATGAACAAACACTATCTTTTTTGCAAACAAATGGCCCCCGATTGAATCGGGGGCGTAAATTGAAACATATAAAAAACACTCTACCCTTTCGCTTTTAAGGCTCCATGTCATTTCTCAGCAATTTGCATTTTTTCAAAAATGCCCATCGGCTGCCACGAAGCGCTCTTCAAGGGGGCGGAGGATTTTTTTGTGCCTAAAATTTTAACTGTTGTTACCAGAAATTTCAGTGTGACAACTTGTGCCATCTGTTACAATATCGGGGATAAAAAAGGGGAAAACGATGGCAGATGCCTAAACTGTTTTCGCCAATTATTTTCAAGTAGAAAAAAATGTTGGGGAGAGAAACACTAACGAAGAGGGAGAGAAAAAAAATTCCCCCGACGCTGCCGGGGGACAAAACAAAAAACAAAAACTATGAACAAACATTCGCCCAATAAAGGGCATTTCTTGATTTCACTTTTGTGTGCATTGAATCGTTAGCATAACTTTTCAAGCTGCAATTTGGAAAACTGTTTAGGGAGTGTACCACCCAAATTGCATTTATTGAGAATCAATTATGCTGCCATTTTTTTTTGCAACTTTCTTGGATCCCAAATGATCAGTCACACGAAATAAGCGGAGAAGCGTTTCAAAATAGCTTTGTTAAAACTATTCAGGAACCTGACTTCCCGGTATCTTTTTCCGGGGGCGTTCTATGCTGTATTTTCAATAATATCCTGAACAGTTGAGATATTTTCCATCCAAAGGTAAGGAGCCGTGTTGCTCCGATAAACCGAAGCTTTACAACGAATGTGACTACAAAAATTAAAATAAATTAAATATTAATTTCATTTATTCGTAGATGATTTGCGCAGTTATGGCTGCAAATTCAGACCAAACGATTTTGGTCAGACGTTGAAGAAAAACTTCGATTTTGCCGTTTAAAGAAAAATTGCTAACTATATAGAAAATATCACTCCTTTGGTCAAGAACTTTAAATTCCATAATATGCAACACATTAAATTCTTCATCGCCGTTTTTACCATCTTCATACTTGCCTGGTCGGGTTGCGCCAACGAACAAAAGGAACAACTACAGACCAAAAATTTAGGAGAGCTACAATTTGAAGTGACAGGAAACCCGGATGCGCAGCCTCATTTTGAAGAAGGCTTGTTGCTTTTGCACAGTTTTGAGTTTGAGGATGCAAGAGCAGCCTTTCAAAAAGCCCGTGAGATCGATCCTGATTTTGCCATGGCATATTGGGGCGAAGCAATGACGCACAACCATCCGCTCTGGCGCAACCAGGATTATGAAAAAGGAAGGGCAGTTTTGGACTCAGCGGGCACCCGGATTGAGGCCATCCTTGCGGAAAAAGGGACGGAAATCGAGCGCGATTTGTGGCAATCGATCAAGATACTCTATGCCGACGAAGGAGATAAAACTACCAGAGATAAGGCGTATTCCGAATATCTCGAAAGCTTGTATAGAAAATATCCGTCGAGCCATGAGATCGCCGCTTTTTATTCGCTTTCAGTTTTGGGCGCCGTTCCTGTCGGGCGTGACGAAAAGGCTTATGAGTTGAGTGCCACAATCGCCAAAGGTATTCTCGAAGAAAACCCGAAACACCCGGGAGCGCTTCATTACCTGATCCATTCTTACGATGACCCTGCTCACGCTCAATTTGCCCTGAATGCCGCTTACAGCTACTCGAAAGTAGCGGCGGATGCCGCACATGCTTTGCACATGCCATCGCATATTTTTGTTGCGTTGGGCATGTGGGATGAGGTTGTGTCTTCCAATATCGCTGCATGGGAAGCCAGTGTCAGCCGCATGCAGCGCCTCGATCTGGACAACGACGCGCTGAATTACCATTCGTACCACTGGCTATTGTACGGCTATCTCCAGCAGGGTAAAAAAGAAGCAGCACGAGGAATCCTGGAAAAAACGATGGTTTACATCGATACCCTGCCGTCGAAGCGGGCGCGGAGCCACCTCGTCGATATGAAGGGAACCTATTTGGCTGAAACCGGCGATTGGGACGGTGAATTTTCCAACCTTGAAGTAAACCTGGATGAGTTGAATATTACTACCAGGGCGAGTTATCAATTTATGAATGGTATGCGCGCTTATACTGAAAATAACCAGGAGAAGCTCAAATCGATTATTTCAGCCATGAGAACAGAAAGGGAAACGAGCGCCATGTTTATTACCAATGGCGGAGCACCAATGTGCAGCTCAGGCTCGTCGAGGTTTGAACCCAACCAACTGGATATCGACCAGGCACATATTTTTGAAATGGAACTCCTTGCATTGCAAGCCAATATTAAAAATGATCTGAAAACAGCCGAAAAGTGGTTCCAGGCAGCCTGTGAGTTACAGGAGAACACCAGTTACTCTTATGGTCCGCCGGTCATTATGATCCCGTCATTTGAACTTTATGCCAATTGGTTGCTGGAGCAAAACAGACCCAAAGAAGCGCTGATCCAATTTGAAAAAGCGGAAGAAAGAGGGCCAAAACGGGTTTCAATACTGAAAGGAAAGATCAAAGCCTACCAGATGGTAAATGAAGTGGATAACGAAATGATGATCAAAAAAACTTTGAGCGAGATATGGAAAGAAGCTGATCCCGCACTCAAAGCTGAAGTTTTAGGGAAGGAACAGTTGTCGGAGAGAGCTCTGTAACCATCGAGGTTTTCACCTTCGAGGTTTTGAAAACCTCGAAGGTGAAAACCTCGATGGTCATGCGAAGGTTATTTAAAAAAATTTCTTCAAGGCCATATTCAGCCGGAAGAACAACCAATACATCACCGGCACCACGATCAGCGTAAGTAATGTCGCAAACACCAACCCGTAAATAACCGTCCAGGACATGGTTCCCCAGAAGATCGCGTTGTCACCACCCACAAAATACTGCGGGTCGAGGTCGGAGATGAAAGTGAAGAAGTTGAAGTTAAACCCGATAGCCATCGGAACCAGCCCCAGAACCGTAGTGATAGCCGTAAGTAAAACCGGACGCAAACGCGTTGCACCACCTTCAATGATCGCTTCTTTGACTTCCTTGTAGCTCAACTGAGAAATATCTTCAAGGCCGGTTTCCTGTAGTTTTCTTTTCACCAACAGGTTTGTATAGTCAACCAAAACAATGGCATTGTTCACTACAATTCCTGCAAGCGAAATAATCCCCACGCCGGTCATTACGATCTCGATATCCATATTGTTTGCTACATAACCCAGAAACACACCGATCGTGCTGAACACTACGGAAAGTATAATAATGAAAGGTGAAATAATGCTGTTGAACTGTGCTACCAGGATCAGGAAAATGGCAAAAAGCGCTATTCCAAATGCAAGGCTCAAAAATTCCATTTGTTCTGCCATTTCTTCTTGCTGGCCTGTAAATGTGATGGTGTAATTACCCGGAATTTTATAATCCGTGAGCAACTCCTTGAGTTCCATTACAATTTCATTGGCATTGTAGCCATCCAGCACATTGGAATAGATGGTGATCATGCGTTCCTGGTCCTTCCTGTTGATCGAGCTGTACGTGGAAGAGTAGCTCAGGTCTGCAACCGTAGAGATCGGCACCTGGCTGATCTGCCCGTCGGCAGGGCTGCGGAATGTGATCTTCTGATTGAGCAGCCCTTCTTCGTTGTAGCGATATTTATCCTGGAGGCGAAGGTTGATGGGGTAATCATCCTCGCCCAGTTTGTATTTTGAGATTTCTTTTCCAAAAACAGAAGTACGGATGGCATCTGCGATGTTGTACGTGGATATCTGAAAAGTACGGGCAGCCTCCCGATCGATGTGAACCAGGATTTCAGGCTTGCCGATACTGACGTCAGCTTTCAGTTCTTCGATGCCATCAATATTTTTACTGTTGATAAAGGCGATCAGGTTTTCAGACATGATGGCCAAAGTATCAATATCTTCTCCTCTGAGTTCAATATTGATGGGTTTACCCTGCGGAGGGCCGGATTGCTCTCTGTCAACGACGATTTTCACACCCGGATACCCTTTCACGGCATGGCGGATGGTTTCCATGGCATCGACTGTTGACAGTTCTCCCCGTTTGTTGGAAGGGATAAAGGTCACAGTCAGTCGCGCTTTATTGGGTGAAGCTCCGAAGGATGGCCCTGCATTGGGGTCGCCGGTGTTTTCGCCGATCTGGGAGAGCATTGCTTCCGTGATGCGGGAATAAGGTTGCATAGCTTCTTCAACCTTCAATTCGATCTCTTTGAGGAGCCGGTTAGTGGATTCGATATCCTTTCCCATCGGCAATTCGACAAATGCATTGACGTACAAAGGATCCGTTTCGGGAAACAGTACAACTTTCGGTGAATTTGCACCAAGCAGGATCAATGCAAATATGAGCAATGCAAAGGTCCCAATGAACACAACTATCGGCATAAACCGGGTCAGCGCTTTTGTAATAAACCAGTTGTAAACCGCTTCGAGCCGGGGTAATACCTCCCTTTGAAACCAGAATGAAGCGCCTCTCAGAAAGAAGATGTTCAGCAGGGAAATCAAACACGCGATGGCAAATAGGTTTCGTATCCACATCACTCCGGCAAGGTGCCCCAATACTGCGATGATGGCGAGAATCCCCACACCCATCAGCACATTTCGCTTTTTTCTTTTTCGTGCAACGGGATCGTCGAGCCTTTCATCGACTTTCATGAATTTTGATGTAAAAACGGGATTGACGACCAGCGCCACGAAAAGGGATGATGCCAACACGATGATGAGCGTGATCGGCATGTATTTCATAAAACTGCCCATGATGCCCGGCCAAAAGGCGAGGGGAACAAAAGCGGCCAGCGTTGTGGTTGTGGAGGCTATGATCGGCAAGGCTACTTCGCCGGTTCCGTATTTGGCAGCCTGGAGGCCGGTGTATCCGCGTTGCATGTAGCGGTAAATGTTTTCAACTACCACAATGGCGTTGTCCACGAGCATCCCCAAAGCCAGGATGAGGGAAAAGAGTACCATCATGTTGAGGCTATAGCCTAAAATGTTGATGACCAGAATACCCATCAGCATCGATAATGGAATAGCCAACCCGACGAACATCGAGTTTCTAATACCGAGGAAAAACAACAAGACGGTGATCACCAGGATCATTCCCGAAATTATGCTGTTTTCAAGGTTGGAAACAAGGTCTCGGGTTTGGATGCTCTGGTCGTTGAAGATCGCCACTTCGATGTCATCGGGAAATACCTCCTTTTTCGCTTTTTCGACGGTGGCTTTTATTTTATCGGAAGCATCAAGCAGGTTGGTACCGCCGCGTTTGATCACGTCGAGCGAAATAACAGGCAACCTATTGGCACGGGCAATGCTCATCCTTTCCTTTTCACTAAAAGAAACGTCGGCTATATCCCGCAAATACACCGGTGCATTATTTTCGTTTTTGACGATCATGTTCTTTAGCTCGTCAGCATCCCTGAACTCACCAATTACACGAATCGAACTGCGGAACTCATTGTTGAGTATCTCACCGCCCGACATGTTGAGGTTTTCGCCACGAACGGCATTTTCTATGTCGCCAAAGCTGATCTCCATGGACTGCATTTTCATCAGATCGACTTCGATCTTCATCTCTCGCTCAATAGCGCCTTTCAGGTCAACTTTGGAGATTTCCTTCAATTCTTCGATCTCGTCTTCGAGGTATTCGGCGTATTTGCGCAATTGGTCGTTGGAGTAATCCCCGGAAATATTGACCGACATGATGGGGATTTCCGAAAGGTTGATCTCGAGCACTTCGGGTTCGTCGTCCAGGTCGTTGGGCAATTCGGATTTTGCCCGGTCCACTGCATCCTTAACCTTTCGCACAGCTTCATCCATTTCCACATCCGTGTCGAATTCGCAGGTGATGATCGAAAAATCCTGCAATGAAGAGGATTTCAGCTTTTTGATCTCGGAGATGGTTCCCAGTTCTTTTTCAAGGGGGCGGGTGATCAGGTTTTCGATGTCTTTCGCAGAGTTTCCGAAATACGGCGTATTAATATACACCTCCGGCCAATCCATCTCCGGGAATGATTCTTTCGGCATTCTGTTGTAACCGATCACTCCGAACAGGGTGATCACAAACGTGAGCACGAAGATACCCGTGCGGTTGTCCACTGCAAAGGATGTGAGGTTGAATTCCCTCAGTCCTTTTTTTATTTTTTCAGAGATTTCAGCCATTAGTTTCCTCGTTAGTTTGATTTACAATTTTTATCAATTCATTGTTTGCCAGCCCCCTGGCGCCGGTCACGATGATCTCTTCATCACCTTTAAGGCCGGAGGTAACCACGATGTTGCCTTTGTAGCTTTTGCCGGTTTCAACAAACATTTTTTTGGCAAAGGCCCCGTTTTCGTTTTCTTCTTTTACAAAAACATAAGTCCTTCCGCTCACTTCCTGCTGGATCAATTCAAGGGGGACTACAATGGCATCCTTTTCCATAACATCATTGATGAGCATGGAGGCCAGCAGGTTTGGTTTTAAAAGGCCGTTGTGGTTGGGCAGTTCCACCTCAACGGTAAATGTCCGGTTTCCGGGGTTGATGGTGCGGCCAATGAGCGTTACCCTTGACTGGAACTCCTTGCCGATCGCCGGAAATTCGACGGTTACCAATTCGCCTTTTTGAATCTTATTGAGATACGATTCGGGTACATCGGCCACTACTTTTATTTTTTTGGTATTCAATATCTGGGCGATGGGTGTGCCGGGACCTGCCAACTCACCGCTTTTCAAAAACACCAGATCCACAACACCGCTGATCGGCGAATAAACTTTCGATTTGGTCAGTTGGTGATTGAGGGTTTCCAGGCTTTTTTCCAATCTTTCTTTGTTGTTTTTTGCCTGGAGGTATTGCATTTCACTTCCGACATTCTGATCCCAGAGTCTTTTTTGGCGCTCGTAGGTGGTGGTGGCCAGTTCGAGGGAAGTTTCGAGTTCTGCGATTTGTTTGTTTACTGATTCGAGGTCGGTTTGAGCGATGAGCTGGCCTTTGTCAACAGGTTGTCCTTCCTTCACGGCAACGTTGAGTAGGCGCCCTCCGATCTCACTGCTGGCGATCACCACTTCGTCAGATTTTACCGTCGCCTGGATATTTGCATAACTTTTAAAATCAGAACGTTCCAGGTTTTTGGTGGTGACCAATTTGCGGTTTACTTCCTGCGGGGGTTGAAGCAATTCGATCTTTGCAGTCAGCGAATCGATTTCCCTGTTGAGTTGTTTGAGGGTTGCTTTTTTCGCTTGAAGGGCTGCGCTGAGCGACGCCAGGTCGTTGGGGTCGCCGTTGCCTCCTCCGCATCCTGTTAGCAGGATCAGGGCGGCGAATACAGGTATCAGGTATTTCATTGGATATAGGTTAAGATGTTCAGATTTGAGTATTTTTTTCATGGTATGCCGGGGTTAATCGGGGTTTAAAAAACAAGAGAATAAAAAAAATATTTCGTCATCAGGTTTTTGAATGCATAGTAATTGGTTAAAAGTTTTGGTGTTTTGGTATTCCCGATTTCATCGGGATCTTCGCTTCGCTACGATATGGTATTATGGTG
>CAZKDA010000021.1:0-35771 GCA_964551455.1 uncultured Saprospiraceae bacterium | reverse complement strand
GAAGACATCGACCTGTCTTACCGCATCATCCAGGCGGGTTATAAAAACTATTATTTTGCTGACACCACTATTATTCACTACAAAGGCGAAAGTACCAAAAAAGGCAGCCTCAACTACGTCAGGACTTTTTACAATGCCATGATAATCTTTGCCCGCAAGCACTTCACAGGTGAAAAAGCATGGCTTTTTATTCTCATGCTCCAGGTGGCGATCTACTTCAGGGCTTTTTTTACCGTCGCCGGCAATTTTTTAAAAACCATATACCTGCCACTGCTGGATGCCCTGGCGATCTTTGCCGGCATGTACTTCCTGAAGGATTTCTGGGCGGTTTATCATTTTCAAAATCCGGAATATTACCCGCCGTCGTTTATGTATTTCAATGTCCCGCTTTATATTGGTATCTGGCTCGTTTCCGTGTATTTTAGCGGAGGCTATGATGGCAAGGGCGATATCCGGCGCCTGATCCGCGGATTGTTGATCGGTACCGTTTTGCTCGCTGCCGTTTATGGTTTTTTAGATCTCGAATACCGAACCTCGCGTACCCTCATCATTCTGGGAATGATCTGGGCAATGCTTTCCATGACCAGCCTGCGCGTGTTGTTTCATTTTTTTAAATATAAAAACTTCAATATCGGAAAAGAAAGCGGCAGGAATCTGGTCATCGTCGGAAGCAAAGCGGAGAGCGACCGCGTGATCAGCCTCATCCATCAGGCACAACTGAACAAGAACTTCATCGGAACGGTTGCCCCTGATGGCCACAACGACCCCAAAATTTACATCAGCAATTTGCAACAACTGGACGAAGTGGTGCATATTTACAAAATCGACGAGATCATTTTTTGCTCAAAGGATATTTCCTCACAAGACATTATGAAATGGATGACGCGCCTCGGCCCCGAACCGGAGTATAAGATCGTACCCGAAGAAAGCCTGAGCATCATCGGCAGCAGTTCCAAAGATTCCTCCGGAGAATTATATACCATCGACATCCAGTTCAGGATAGCGCATTACATGAATCGCCGCAACAAGCGATTGATCGACTTCGTCGCTGCCATTTTTCTCCTGGTTTCGCTACCGCTTTGTATCTGGTTTGTAAAACAAAAAATGGCATTTTTTAAAAACATTTTTTTGGTCGCCATCGGCAAAAAAAGCTGGGTAGGGTATGCCGAAGCCGTTGAGGTAGTGGAGAATTTGCCAAAGATCAAACCCGGTGTTTTGTCTCCGCTGGATGCTTTGAAACTGAAAAACGTCAATGAACCGACGATCACCCGACTCAATTTTCTTTATGCAAAGGATTACAGCGCTACCGGCGATGTGGATATTATTTTAAAAGGATTTCGAAAACTTGGAAACCATTGAATCATGTTAAAAAAAGATCCCACAAAAAGATTTTCCAAAACGGTTGAACATTATCTCGCTTACCGTCCGGGTTACCCCGTTCAAATCACCCGGTTCATGAAAAAAGCGTTAGGCCTGAAACCCAGGCATACCATCGCGGACATTGGCTCCGGCACCGGCAAGATGAGCCTGATTTTGTTAAAAAAAGGCAACCCGGTTTTCGGGGTGGAACCCAACGCGGATATGCGCCATGCGGCAGAAGAGCTTTTCAGGGATCATCCCAATTTCCACAGCATCGACGGCACTGCCGAAGAAACAAACCTTCCCGACCGCTCGGTTGATTTTATCACGGTAGCACAGGCATTCCACTGGTTTCATCCGCAAAAAACAAAGTCAGAGTTCCAACGGATACTGAAAGACAATGGTAAAATTTTGCTGATCTGGAACAACAGGATCGACGAAAAATCAGCGTTTATGCAAGCCTACGATGACTTCCTGAAACGCTGGGCAACCGACTACGAAGCTACCAGCCTGAGAAAGATCGATCACGAGATCTTGAGCGATTTCTTTGCGCCGAAGAAGTATTTCAGCAAAGATTTTTACCACTTTCAGCAATTTGACCTGGAAGGTTTGATAGGCCGCTATCTGTCCTGCTCCTATGCTTTTGGCTACGATCACCCGGAACACGAAGCCGCAATTAATGTTTTGAAACGTATCTTTGAGCGATTCCAGGAAAACGGTTTTGTGAATATGTGGTACCGCGCAGAGGTTTATTTCCCGGATTGAAGCAATCATAGACGATGGAAAGATGTAAGATTTTAAGAAGCGAGATTTCAGAACTTGTCACGCAGAGGCGTAAAGACGCTAAGGTGAATTGTGAACGGGAAACGGAAATCCCGACTTGTCGGGAACACCGGACACCGGAAATCCCGACTTGTCGGGAACACCAAAACACTAATACACCACAATACCAACTCAAACTAGCAACTCATAACTAGCAACTGTGAAACTTATGATCAAAGAAAAAATAAAAAAACTGGCAAAGCGACACTTCAAGGAAACGGTAGAGATGCGAAGGCATTTGCATCAGAATCCGGAACTGTCGTTCAAAGAAGTCAAGACCGGAAAATTCATCGCCGGTAAGCTCAGCGAGTTTAAAATAGACAACGAGCACGGCTGTGCCGTAAACGGCGTGGTTGGGCTTATCAAAGGGAAAAAGCCCGAAAAACGCGTCGTTGCGCTCCGCGCCGACATGGATGCGTTGCCTATCCTCGAAGCGAACAAAGTGCCTTATCGTTCCAAAAACAAAGGCGTGATGCATGCCTGCGGGCACGATGTTCACACAGCTTCCCTGCTCGGCGCTGCGCGCATTTTGAATGAACTGAAGAGTGATTTTGAAGGAACCATAAAATTGATCTTCCAACCCGCTGAAGAAGAGTATCCGGGCGGCGCTTCGATCATGATCAAAGAAGGCGTTTTGGAAAATCCAAGCCCCACCAGCATTTTTGGCCAGCACGTCCACCCTCCGCTGGAAGCCGGTACTGTCGGGTTTCGCTCCGGATTGTTCATGGCCTCCACCGATGAAATTTATATAACTGTAAAAGGAAAAGGTGGTCATGGCGCATTGCCCTACCAGTGTGTCGATCCGGTGGTGATCTCTGCGCATATCATCACCGCGCTCCAACAGATCGTAAGCCGCAAAGCTAACCCGATCATTCCCTCGGTGCTGACTTTTGGCAAAATAAACTCTACCGGGGGCGCAACCAACATCATCCCCAACGAAGTCAAGCTCGAAGGAACTTTCAGAACAATGGATGAAACCTGGCGGAAGCAGGCGCATAAGCTAATGCGCACAATGGCAAAAGAAATGGCCAAAAGTATGGGCGGAGCCTGCAAAGTTACTATCCAGGTTGGCTACCCGGCGCTTTTCAATGATGAAGCGCTGACAACCCGTTCAAGGCAATTTGCCGAAGAGTACCTGGGCGAGAAAAATGTCGTGGAACTGCCCATGCGAATGACCGCCGAAGATTTTGCTTATTATTCTCAAAAAATGCCTGCTTGTTTTTACAGGCTGGGTACCGGAAACAAAAAGAAGGGGATCACTTCTCCCATTCACACCAATACTTTCGACATCGATGAAAAGAGCCTCGAAACCGGCTCCGGGCTGATGGCCTGGCTGGCTGTTTGTGAGTTGCAAAATAAGGGTTAAGTATAAACTAACCACAAAAGGACACAAAAGGGAACAAAGATTTTTACGGCTCATTCTTTTGTTCCCTTTTGTTACTATTGTGGTTTTTAAATTTTTAAACTGTGAACCACGAACTTCAAACGACGAACCATTTCAAATCCACGCCCCGATTCCTCCGCCAAGTGATTTGTTCCAGGCCATTCCATTGCTATCGGGAGCTGAAACGGAAAATAACCGGCCATTCAATTGCACAACGACATGAGAGAAAATATTGACCGATAAGCCCGCATTGAAAGAAACTCCTAAAGAATTCATTGCCGGATTTTCAGAAAGATCGAAAGCTACGCCGCCGATCTGTGCTTTTGTTTCTGAAACCTTCGTGGAGGAATAGATTACACCCACTCCGGCAAAAGGTTGAATATTTCCCTGAACAGGATAATAATTTCCGCTGAGTTGAAGAACATGGTTTTGCAAATCAGTGCTCAGATCGCCTTTTCGGGTAACCGGCTCGAAAGTCATTTCATCGAATACGACTACGGGAAATTCAGCCGTAACCTGCGTTTTGTAAGTGGAAAAATGAATAGCTGTTGCAAGGTAGTTGTTCAGGCGGTAAGCTCCTGAGATACCGAAATAATTGCTACCATTTTGTTGAAAATTTTCAATTTCAGCTACTCCTGAAAGGGACCCTAAGACAAACTCGCCGCCCAGTTTTTCAAAAAGTTGTTCTAACAATTGCGGCTGAGAGTATATCTTATGTTTGAGGCCGTCCATGCCGCCGCCGTTGTAACTTTCAATCCCTGATTGGTGTGGAAACAGGTAGCCGAATTCCGGCATTACCGAAAAGCGTTTTTCATTTTCAACCGGAGCCATTTTAGAACCGGGGCCGGGTAGATAGATCGTCGATAAACTGTTTTGTCCAAATGCCGTGAAGTAAAAAATAGAGACAAAAAAGAGAGGGTATGCTATTTTAAAAAGGATGTTATTTTTCATGATCTTTTTGATTTTTAGGTAAACAATGGAGTTCATAAAATTGGCAGGGAATACTGTTGCTACAGCCTCCCTGCCAGTAAAAGGTTGCGTTTAGTTTCCGTAAAGTCTTTTGAATGTAGCGCCCCAGCGATCTCGTAAACCGGGCGCTCTGACGGCTGTTCGTAGCGCTTCGTCGTGGCTTTTGCCCATTTGTCGTTCAACTGCGTACCTGTTGTACATATTCCTGATGTGTACCGGCAGATCGCTCGGATCGTCAACATCCTCCGGTTCAATGCTTTGTTGGTTGGAAACATTGAGCACTTTTGCTTCTATACCTACCATTTCGAAGCTGCTCCAAAGGTTTTGTACCCCCTTGTTGATTTCCTGTTGGGTTGCGGGATCTGCGTTTTTGAACTTCTGTCCGCTTTCGGTTTCAAACTGTCGGACCACATTTGTTCTCAGGTTTTCGATTTTGTAGGGATTGCCCGAAAGGGTTGAGGTGTACAACCAGAAGGTATGTTGCAAAACGGTTTCCCTTTCTTTTGCAGGGTTGTTGCTGTAAGGGGTCACGAGGTCATTTTTAAGCGTGTTGTAGCTCTGTTCGATATTTTTAATAGCGTCTATGCAAAGCTCTCCGAACAGCCTGGGGTTTTCAGATTCGTTGACGACGGCATCGGCAACCGAAGATTGGACTGATCCTGTGGTACCATCTTGTTCAAAAACCCATTCCTCAGGGTTTGGCATCGCTACACCTGCGGGCGTCGCCGGCTTGTAAATGTCGGCGCAAAAACCTGTGAGCGGAACCACGGTTTCCTGGTTGGCGCCGATCGTTGCCGTGATCTCTGATGCGACCACATAGCTCTGATTCTTTCCATCCGAAGGGATAAAACACACGGGAATTGTAAGTGTCACAGGTTTCGATGTAGGGTTGAAAACATGCAGATTGGCGATGTGGCCGGTGGTTTGGCCTGTGCCTTTGGGTCGGTAATCCAGGTAACCCGGAAGCGCAGGCGTTACAGTTGCAGAGGCCAGGTCTTCGGAATCGGCCAGTTCGATGTCACCGATGCGTTTGCCGTCTTTGGTCCACCACCATTTATTGGGCTTTACGGCATTGTCAAATTGTAGCGTAATGCTCCCGCCGTCAGCTACTGTGCCACCTTTGTAATCGTGTTTTGCAGGAGAAGCTCTTTCTCCCTTAGGATAATCGGTAAAAACTCCGCCGGCGCGTTTGATCTTGTTTTCATCTTCTTTGATGTTGGTAGGCAAACAGCCCCCTGAAAAATGGATGTGCAGATCGTTAGCGTCTTCTCCGGTTGAGTTGGTAAATGTCCAGACGGTCTTTTCGCCCTTTTTCTGAGCCGGCAGCAAGCTGGCTGACAGTAAAAAAATTCCACAAAAAAGTAGAATGGCTCCGAATGAATTGAATGACAGATTTTTCATGACTTAAAGTTTTTATGAGTGAAATAATTTTTTTGCTTTTAGCGCAATTGTCACTACAAGTTTAAGCCTTGAAATGCCCTGTTCTCAAGTACGATTCATCGGCGGATTTCGAGTCGTTTTATTTAAAAAACGTCCCATTTTTGTAAAATATATTTCTATAAAAAATTGATTTACAGTATTTTAAAATAAAAACGGCTTTGTACACAAAAATCGCCTTTTCGGATTTTTCACCCTGTTTTCAACCATAAAAAATGCACCCTCCGGCAATTGACATCTCATTAACAGGCCCGGAACTTTCACTTTGCCACCACTATTGTATATTTGCAAATTAATATTTGAATGTGCTGAAAGTAGTTTGAAGGAATTATCAACAAGCAATTGTTTTCAGTCACTTAGCTCAAACCAACCAAAACAAATTACAATGAAGTTACAAAATTACGCACTCGGCAAATGGACAGCCGGTGAAGGTGAAGGCCAGCCCCTTTACAACGCCATAACCGGCGATGCTATCGCTACCGCTTCATCCAAAGGACTTGACTTTGGAGAGATGCTCGAATACGGGCGAAAAACCGGCAGCCCGGCATTGCGCAAAATGACTTTCCATGAACGCGGTCAAATGCTCAAAGCGCTGGCGCTTCATTTGTTCGACATAAGAAAAAAGTTTTACCCGATCAGCTACCAAACCGGCGCTACCAAAGCCGATAGCTGGATCGATATCGACGGCGGTATCGGTACGCTCTTCGCTTATGCCAGCCTCCGCAAAAATTTCCCTAACGAAACCTACTATGTCGATGGCGAAGCAGCCAGCCTCTCGAAAGGTGGCACATTCATCGGTCATCACATCATGGTTCCAAAACGCGGCGTAGCTGTTCACATCAATGCTTTCAACTTTCCCGTCTGGGGGATGCTTGAAAAGATAGCCGTCAACCTCCTCGCAGGCGTACCGGCAGTGGTGAAACCCGCCACGATCACTTCCTTTCTGACGGAAGCTTTTGTAAAAGACATTGTCGATTCCGGGATTTTGCCGGAAGGCGCTTTGCAACTGATCTGCGGCTCTGCCAACGGCATCCTCGATCATGTCGGATCACAGGACGTTGTGACTTTTACAGGTTCCGCTTCTACGGGAAGAATGCTCAAATCCCATCCCAACATCCTTGAAAATTCAGTGCCTTTCAACATGGAAGCGGATTCGCTGAACTGCTCCGTGCTGGGCGAAGATGCTGTGCCGGGAACCCCCGAATTTGACCTTTTTATCAAAGAGGTTCGCAAAGAAATGACTGTGAAATGTGGCCAGAAATGTACAGCGATACGGCGCGTCATCGTTCCCGAAAACCTCGTGGAGGATGTGCAGATCGCGCTCGGAAAAGAACTGGCAAAGACCACTATCGGCGACCCTGCCGTCGAAGGCGTTCGGATGGGAGCGCTGGCCGGAAAAGTGCAGGTGCAGGAAGTCCGCGAACGAATTGCTCAATTGGCGAACACTTCTCAGATCGTTTATGGTGATGTTGAAAATTTCGAAGTGATCGGCGCCAACAAAGAAAAAGGCGCTTTCCTGTCGCCCGTCCTGATGCTTCAACCCGATCCTTTCAACAACCAGGATGTACACAACATCGAAGCATTCGGCCCCGTGAGCACCATCATGCCTTATAAAAATCTGGACGAAGCCATCGAATTGGCCAATATGGGCAAAGGCTCGCTTTGTTGCTCGATCGCTACTGCTGATGATAAGATCGCACGCGAATACGTACTCGGAGCAGCCAGCCACCACGGGCGCATCCTCGTGCTCAACGAAGAATCGGCCAAAGAAAGCACTGGTCATGGTTCGCCGATGCCGATGTTGGTTCACGGCGGCCCGGGTCGTGCGGGCGGCGGTGAGGAGATGGGCGGCATGCGCGGGGTAAAACACTACTTGCAGCGATGCGCCATCCAGGGTACGCCAACCACGATCACGGCTATTACCAATGTTTATCAAAACGGTGCGAAGCAAATGGAAAAGCCGCTTCATGTTTTCAGGAAACATTTCGAAGAGTTGGAGATCGGCGAAACGGTCGTCACGGCCAAGCACACCGTCACCGAAGCGGATATTGCCAATTTTGCCAATGTCAGCGGCGACAATTTTTACGCCCATGTCGATGCCACTTCACTGGAAGGAACCATTTTCGAGCGAAGGGTAGCACACGGGTATTTTGTATTGTCCAAAGCCGCAGGGCTTTTTGTCGATCCGAAAAAGGGGCCGGTGTTGTTGAATTATGGGATCGAGGAGTGCCGGTTCACCAAGCCGGTTTATCCGGGCATGACCATTGGCGTTAAGCTCACGGTGAAGCAAAAAGTGGAACAGGAAAAACGCGATGAGGAAGATATTGCAAAGGGCATTGTAAAGTTCCTCGTGGATGTGTATGACGAAACCGATGAAACGGTCGCCATTGCTACTATTTTGACGATGGTGAGGAAGCTGGATCAGGGGTGATTGGTTTTGGAACGCAGATAACGCAGATTAAACGGATATTCACCGATTTAAAAATAAAGCCATGAAACATGCTGAGTTGACGGATATTATCATTAATGCGTTTTACAAAGTTTACAACACTTTAGGATATGGCTTTTTGGAAAAGGTTTATGAAAACGCGCTTTTTCATGAGTTGCAAAAAAGAAACCTGTCTTGTATCCGGCAGCAAAGGATTTCGGTTTACTATGAAGAAAAGGAAGTTGGGGAATATTTTGCAGATATTTGTGTTGAAGGAAAGGTGATTTTAGAATTGAAAGCTGCCGAAACACTTCGCGAAGAACATGAATCCCAGTTGATAAACTATTTAAAAGCGACTGATATCGAAATTGGTCTTTTATTGAATTTTGGTAAAAAACCTCAATTCGTCAGAAAAATACATTCCAATAAATCCGCTTAAAATCTGCATGATCTGCGTCATCAGCGTTCCATAAAATTAAAAATATATGTCAGAAACAAAAGACAAAACACAGCTCGGCTCCGTCGAAACAACCATTGAAAACGGCATCGGCACCATCACATTTTTTCATCCGGCACAAAACTCATTGCCGGGAAAACTGCTGGCCGCGCTCAGCCAGGCCATCGTTCAGGCCGGAGAAAATGATGCAATCCAAGTGATCGTGCTGAAAAGCGTCGGCGACCGGACATTTTGCGCTGGAGCCAGCTTCGATGAGCTGATCGCCATTGATGATTTCGAGACTGGAAAACGGTTTTTTATGGGTTTTGCCAACGTGATCAATGCCTGCCGCAAATGCCCAAAGCTCATCATTGGCAGGGTTCAGGGTAAAGCCGTTGGCGGTGGCGTCGGCCTGGCGTCGGCTACGGATTATTGCCTCGCTACAAAATATGCAGCAGTAAAACTGAGCGAGCTGGCAGTGGGTATTGGTCCTTTTGTCGTCGGCCCTGCCGTGGAACGAAAGATCGGAACTTCCGCCATGACTCAACTGGCTTTCAATGCTACCGAATGGCGCTCCGCAGAATGGGCTTGCGAAAAGGGATTGTACGCCGATGTATTTGAAACAATAGAACAACTGGATGCCGCCGTGATGCAACTGGCCGGGAAATTAGCGCTTTCCAATCCCGAAGCCATGCGCCTGATGAAACAGGCCTTTTGGAAAACCGCAGACCACTGGGATGACCTGTTAGCTGAAAGAGCGGCGATGAGCGGCAAGCTCGTACTTTCGGATTTTACCAGGAAAGCTATCGAAAAATTTAAAAGCAAAGCCTGATGTTCAAAAAGGTATCTTTTGTTGTTTGGCTGATCATTGTTTCGGGCCTTATGGTTTCATTCGCCGGTGATACGGCCAACCAGGAGTGGTTTTTCAATTTTTATAAAACTGTCATCGAATTATACCTTTTTGCCTTCACTTCTTTTATGATCTTAAAACGGGTGTTTTTTTACAGGCTTAAAGGAAATACCGATGTGATCCGTCTGGTTAAAAAAAGCGATTATCAAAGCAGGTTATTCTGGCAGGGTATGGCGCTGGCGCTGATCTACCTGGCTTACAACCGCTATTATTTCGGAACTTTACAACACCCCAACTCAATCATGATCGCCATCCTGGCACTGTATTACCTGGTGCAGATCACACTCAACAGCAATCCTTCCATCTACATTGATGAGCAATCGTTTTCTTACGACGATTATTTTGTAGATCGTTGGAAGTGGCGAAAAATCGAAGCCATCAATTTGGATGACAATAAAATCCAATTCGTCGGAAATGACAAAGCCTTTGAACTGAACTTTCAAACGATCGATGAAATTGATTATCTGAAACTCAATGATGAGATCGAAAACAGTGTTCTCGACGGAGAATTCAGTGTCGAAAGCTCTTCCAAAACGCTGGTCGGGATCGTACAACGCTATGCCCGGAGAAATGGCGTGCGATTTATCCATGCCTGAAAAAGTTCTGTAGCCGGTTACCAAGTGTCTCCGCGTTTTTCAGCGTTTCAAGAATTTATGGCATCCATAAAAAAAACTCCTATAAAGGCTGGTTTACAACAACAACAATTTGTATATTTGCACCCCTGAAATTTGCAGACAATTAATAATAATTTTTATAAAAGTATGATCATCATCAACGTAAAAGATAGCGAAACTATCGACAGAGCTTTAAAGCGTTACAAACGAAAGCAGCAAAAGATCGGCATTATCAAGGAATTGCGCCGCCGTAAGGCATTCACCAAGCCTTCAGTTTTGCGAAGAAACGAAATGCTTAAAGCCGTATATCGCCAGAAAAATTTCAATGTCAATGCCTGAACCCGAAGCGCCTGAGCCGGGTTCCATTACATTAACTTTTCAATTTTATAAAAAAGCCGGATCTGGTTGTTGCCAGGCGGTTTTTTCATTTTTGCCCAATACGCTTTGCCCAACTGCATTACCTCCCGCCTTCACCGGCAGTTCAACGACACTGGATTTTTGAAGTTCCCGAAAACCTTCCTACGCTGAGAAGTTTACCAGGTTATTATGCCTATTTCTAGCGAAGAAGCCTTAATTTTGTGGCGCTTCAAAGATACTTTTTAACCAACCCGACCATGATTGAATCTGCACCGAATATTGCTAAAAATATTTTATTGAAAGCCTTCCGGCTGATGGCTACCGCCAAAACCCTGACGGAAGTTTATGAGGAGAATTTTAAAGTTGTTTCAAAATATGTCCACGCCACGTCAAGAGGCCATGAGGCTATTCAGTTGGCGCTCGGAATGCAGCTTACGCCAAAGGATTATTTGTCTGCCTATTATCGTGATGATTCCATTCTCTTAGGGATCGGCATGGAGCCATATCAACTGATGCTCCAACTCATGGCTAAAAAAGACGATCCGTTTTCAGGAGGCAGGTCTTATTACAGCCACCCCAGCCTGCGCGATGATGACAAACCCAAAATCCCGCATCAATCGTCGGCTACGGGTATGCAGGCCATTCCGGCCACCGGCATCGCTATGGGCGTCCAATACAAAGAAAAAGAGGGACTTTCCAAAAAAAATAAAACAGATAATCCCGTTGTAGTTTGCTCATTGGGGGATGCTTCCATCACCGAAGGAGAAGTGGCCGAAGCATTCCAGATGGCTGCTTTGAAACAGTTCCCGATCCTTTATCTCGTGCAGGACAATGAGTGGGACATTTCGGCGCACGCCAGCGAGATCCGCGCCATGGATGCAACAGGCTATGCCAAAGGTTTTCGGGGCATCGAAGTAAGAACCATCAACGGCACCGATTTCTTTGAATCTTACAACACCGTGAAGGAAGTTTTGGAGCTTATCCGGAAAGAAAGGCGCCCTTTCCTCATCCATGCAAAAGTACCGTTGCTCAATCACCACACTTCGGGAGTGCGCAAAGAATGGTACAGGCACGACCTCAAAGAACATCAATTGAGAGACCCTTATCCGCTGTTCCGCGATCAGCTCATAGAAGAAGGAATTACAAAAAGCACCCTGACGAAAATCGAAAAGGAGGTCAGGAAACAAGTTGAGGAAGATTATAAAAAAGCGCTGAATGCAGAGGATCCCAGCCCCGAAGATTTGTTCACTCACGACTTTGCGCCAACACCCGTCACGGATGAAAAAGGGCAACGTACACCTGCCGGCGGCGAAGAAAAAGTGATGGTTGACTGCGCTTTGTTTGCTGTAAAGGAGCTGATGCAAAAACATCCCGAATGCCTGCTTTACGGGCAGGATGTAGGGGCGCGGCTCGGCGGCGTATTCCGGGAGGCAGCGACGCTGGCACAGACATTTGGAAACAACCGCGTGTTCAATACGCCTATCCAGGAAGCTTTCATCGTGGGCAGCACGGTAGGCATGTCTGCCGTAGGCTTGAAACCCATCGTTGAGGTTCAGTTTGCCGATTACATCTGGCCCGGGTTGAATCAGTTGTTTACCGAAGTCAGCAGATCCTGTTACCTGACCAATGGAAAATATCCCGTCAGCATGATCCTTCGAGTTCCGACAGGTGCTTACGGAAGCGGTGGGCCTTATCACTCATCGAGCGTCGAATCGGTGGTGTGCAATATCAGGGGTATCAAAGTAGCTTACCCCAGCAATGGCGCCGACTTGAAAGGGCTGATGAAATCAGCGTATTACGACCCTAATCCTGTGGTCATTTTCGAGCATAAAGGTTTGTATTGGTCAAAAGTACGCGGAACAGAAGCCGCCAGAACGATCGAACCCGATGAGGATTATATCATTCCTTTCGGAAAAGGTCGCACCGCGCTGGAAGCCGATGCTCAAAAAGTTGAAAAGGGCGAAACATTGTTCGTTGTCACTTATGGAATGGGCGTTCACTGGGCGCTCAATGCCGCGAAGCAGTTTCCGGGTCAGATCGAAATACTGGATTTGAGAACCCTTTACCCGCTCGATGAGCAAGCCATTTATGAAGGTGCAAAACGCCACAACAAATGCCTGGTGGTTACCGAAGAGCCTGTTGACAACTCATTTGCGCAAAGCATCGCTGCCCGCATCCAGGAAAATTGTTTCGAACAGCTCGACGCTCCGGTTAGAACTATCGGTTCTGAAAATATGCCTGCAATTCCCCTGAACTCAACCTTGGAAGCGACTATGATCCCTTCCATTGAAAAGGTGACAAAAGCGATCGGCGACCTGTTGAGTTACTGAGGCCGCCGAAAAAGATCTTTTGCGTTGACCTTTGTGCTTACGCCCTTTCAGGGCTAAGGTTCTTATGTTTTGGGATGACAAGGCGCCGCCTTGTCTTATTGCTCCTGCCCTTTCAGGGCGTAGCGATACATCTATGTTTTTCAAAGTTTGAAAAATGCTTAGTAGTGCTCTTGTAAGTTTGGCAATTTGGCAAATAAGAATGGTTTGCCCTGAAAGGGCAAGAGTGCCAACAAAGGGCATCGTCCTTTGAAATTGCTCCTGCCCTTTCAGGGCGTAGCGATACATCTATGTTTTTCAAAGTTTGAAAAATGCTTAGTAGTGCTCTTGTAAGTTTGGCAATTTGGCAAATAAGAATGGTTTGCCCTGAAAGGGCAAGAGTGCCAACAAAGGGCATCGTCCTTTGAAATTGCTCCTGCCCTTTCAGGGCGTAGCGATACATCTATGTTTTTCAAAGTTTGAAAAATGCTTAGTAGTGCTCTTGTAAGTTTGGCAATTTGGCAAATAAGAATGGTTTGCCCTGAAAGGGCAAGAGTGCCAACAAAGGGTATCGTCCTTTGAAATGACTAAAAGGAGGAACAAGCCCTGAAAGGGCGCAAGCAAACCAAATTGCATGCCGGACAGAAAACATATCCAAAATTCTCAAAAGCTTTCCGGAACGAAAAAGTTATAAAAAAGGCTAAGTGGTCAGGCGATCAATAATATGGCTTATTATTCTATCGCCTGTTTTAAAATTTCACCACTCAACCGAAAGAATCTCATCCCCTAACTAAAAATTTCACGGAGCACTGCTTTCTTCATTCAAAACTACACCCATCTGGCTCAGTATTTTGAGTGAGTTGGCTTTTACATTGGACGGCGGGTTCAGCGACAATGATTTTTTAAAACTTTCCATGGAAAAACCAAGCGACTTAGGCCGTTCGCGACTTAGCTCTAAATTTATGACAAACTGCCTGGAATTGAATTTTAAAACCCTGTTAAGGTTCGTTAAAAACTTTTTTTTTGTTGCATTGCCGACCAAATGCCAGGGAACTATAATGCTGTGAATCTATTGCGTTTTTCCAGTTTATACAGTTGCCTTCTGGCGAGGTAATAACAAATCCTTACTTTTAACAAAAAAAACAATGACAGCGATCAAAGACAAGGTAGTGTGGATCACTGGCGCTTCTTCTGGGATCGGAGAAGCGTTAGCCTATAAATGTGCAAAACAAGGTGCAAAACTGGTGCTTTCTGCTCGTCGTGAAAATGAGTTGCAAAGGGTAAAGGCGGCTTGCCGTTTGCCGGAAAACGATATCCTGATTTTACCGCTTGACCTAGAGCTACACGATGAAATGCCCCGAAAAACAGCTTTGGCGCTCGGGCATTTCGGGAGGATTGACATTCTTGTTAACAACGGCGGGGTCAGCCAGCGATCTATGGCCATCGATACCGAACTCCAGGTTTATAAAAAACTCATCGACGTTGATTATCTCGGTACCGTGGCACTCAGCAAAGCTGTATTACCGGTTTTTGTAAAGCAACAAGCGGGGCATTTTGCGGTGGTCACCAGCCTAATGGGAAAATTCGCCTCCCCGAAACGTTCAGGGTATTGCGGCGCTAAGCATGCGCTGCATGGTTTCTTTGATGCTCTGCGTATGGAACACCACGATGACAATATAAAAGTCACATTGATCTGTCCGGGTTTTATCCGTACCAACATTTCCGCAAATGCACTTACAGCCGACGGAACGCCGCAAAATAAAATGGATCAGGCGACGGGAAAAGGCATGACTCCTGAAAGATGTGCCCAAAAGATCATCTCGGCGATTGAAAAGAACAAAATGGAAGCGCTGATCGGCGGCAAAGAGATCCTTCCCGTTTACATCAAAAGATTTTTTCCGAAATTGCTCCACCATATCGTGCGAAAGGCAGCAGTAACCTGAGTTTATATCGGGGATAGGGGGATGGTTCCGACTTTGTCGGAACGGGGATGGTGGAGGATGATTACTTCCCCGAACCGGAAAGTCTGATCAACTCATCAGCTTCAAACATATCGCCTTTCCACACTTGTTTCAGCATGCCGCGATTTATGTGGTACATGGTGGGCATTTCCCCTTTGATGATCCTCATAAATTCATCATCCGGGAAAATGACGTAGGGAAAGTCCAGTGCATATTCCGCCATAAAGTCGTTCACATTTGGTTTTTTACCATAAAAAACCAGGTAAAGCGGGGGAAGGTCGTGTTGCGAAGCAATGATCTTCAGGCGTTGGACAGCACGTTTGCAATGACCGCATTTCGGGCTGATAAAACAAATAATGACTTCGCTGTGCTTATAATCTATCGGAAGGCCGGTTGTTTCTTCGTTGGGCAACATATCCAGGTCAATCGCCTCATTGACTTTTTCGGAAGGACGATAACCTTCGTAGATCGGTGCAAAACTGAGGGTTATGGCTGCCGGAATAGCAATGAGAAGAACTACGACTAGCCAACGCAGGCGTTTCGGGAAATGCGTTTTTCCTTTTAGCAAAAGCCATGCTGCCAATGCCATGAGGAAAACATTTTTGATAATGGCATTGCCGGCGCTGAGGGCAATCAATTGCCCGGAACAGCCGCAATCCGCCCGGTTACCAAATTGGAAGAGATCATAAACCAGATAAGCTGTGAAAACCAGCAAGGTGCCCAGGGTTAAAGCCGATGCTGTTTTGACTGCATAGTTGGAGAGCAGCCACAGCCCAAGAAGGATTTCCCAAAAAACGATGAAACGGGCGAGAAAAGGAGCGCCATCCCATCCGGCGATCTTCCGATCCACCAAAAGGAATTCGAATGACTCGATGGGAAATAACTTGGCCACACCAAAAACGATGAGTACCAGGCCTAATACAATTCTTCCGGCTGTGAGCATATCAAATCAAAAAAAAATGCCAAAGGTTACCTTTGGCATTTGACTAAAAAACATGTTTTTCTTTAAAGGCTGCAAGTTATATCAGTACCTAAAATTTCATACGCATTGCATGCATCTTCAGCATCCTTTTTCTTGGCATCCATTATCTCATAAGATATTTGACCTGCAGGAGTATCACAAGTACAAGTGTAATCTTTTTTGCAGGAAACCATACCGAGTACAAACATTACAGCAAGGATTAAAACTAATGATCTTTTCATCGTTAAAAGTGTTTAAGACGTTGGTTAATAAAAAATAGAAAGTATATCATCTTGTTAAGTTGGATGTGAACATCCCGCCACACAAGCTAGATCCATTTGAATTTAGCGCAAAATAAAGGAGAAAAACAGCTTAAAAGGAAGATGAAGTTTTCTTTAAAAGATGATTTCAGTTTGTCCGATACGCTTTAAAGTATTTTCTAAATTATAGAATTACTTTGTTTCAAATTGTTTTAAAAATTATCAAAAAGCCCATGCTGGCTTTGATGCCAGACTGGCTTTACTTTGTTACCTTAGATCAAAATAATTCCTACTCGCCGCAAATATAGCTGTAATTTTTAAAAAACCGCATTCGATCAATAAAAAAACAGGTTTGGTGAGTTAACGAAATGTTGAGAAATAACGCTGCTTATCAGTAGATTGTAATCGGAATAGTGTGCAACTACGTTGTGGTTGATTCACATCAAACTTTGATGGTATTCAAATAAAATCCGGTAATCACACCCAAAAACAAAAAAGCTCAATTTTACAAAATTGAGCTTTTTGATTATCCGGTTGAATAAAAGAGTCGTTAAACTGCAAAGCTTTCCCCGCAGCCGCATTCTCTGGAAGCATTTGGATTGTTGAAATAAAACCCTTTTCCATTAAGCCCTCCCGAAAATTCCAGCGTAGTATTGCACAGGTAAAGGAAACTTTTCAGGTCGGTTACGACCTTTATGCCTTTGTCCTCGAAAACCTGGTCGTTAGGCTGGTTTTCATTATCGAAATCCATCTTATAGGTAAGCCCTGAGCAGCCACCGCTGGTCACGGAAACTCTGACGAAATAATCTTCGGAGAGCTTTTCGGAATTTTTCAGCTCCAAAATTTTTTCTTTTGCGCTATCCGCTACAAATAACATGATCCGGTAATTTTAATTTGAAATTACAGTTACGCACTTTCGACTTTGCCAGCTGCTTTGATCCCGTTTTTTTCCTGGTAATCTTTGATGGCGCCTTTGATGGCATCTTCAGCGAGCACGGAACAGTGTATTTTCACGGGAGGCAATGCCAGTTCTTCAACGATCTCCATATTGTCGATGGCGAGCGCCTGATCGATGGTTTTGCCTTTGAGCCACTCTGTAGCCAGAGAGGAAGAAGCAATTGCAGAGCCGCAACCAAAGGTTTTGAATTTGGCATCTTTGATCATACCGCTTTCTTCATCCACTTCGATTTGCAGACGCATGACATCACCGCATTCGGGAGCGCCGACCAAACCCGTTCCGACGTTTTTTTTGCTTTTGTCGAGCGTTCCGACGTTTCTGGGGTTTTTAAAATGTTCTAAAACTTTATTTGAATAAGCCATAATCTGATATTTTTTTGTTTGGGTATATTTTAATTTTAATAGAAAAAACTGATAATTGCAAATATAAGTAGTTAAAAATCAACTTTTTAATGATCCGACCATTCTATGGATTCCAGGTCGATCCCTTCTTTGTACATCTCCCAGATCGGGCTGAGGTCGCGCATGTGATTTACGCCTTCGGTCAGCGCTTTGATCGCGTAATCAATATCCTCATCGGTTGTGAATCGTCCGAGGCTGAACCTGATGGAGGAGTGGGCAAGGTCGTCGCCAAGCCCCAAAGCCACCAAAACATAAGATGGTTCCAGCGAAGCCGAAGTACAAGCCGATCCGGACGACACGGCAATATCCTGGTTGAAAGTCATCATCAGGCCTTCGCCCTCAACGTGCTTGAATGACAAGTTGGTGACGTTAGGCATGCGATGCTCGCGGTTGCCGTTGAGGTAAACCTCTTCGAGGTTTTGCATGAGCGCTGTTTCAAGTCTGTCGCGGAGCTTGCTGATGCGTTCTGCATCTTGCGCCATTTCGTTTTTGGCGATTTCGGCAGCTTTGCCAAAGCCAACGATCCCGGGCACATTGAGTGTTCCGGAGCGCATACCGCGTTCGTGGCCACCGCCGTCCATCTGTGCGGTTACTTTTACACGGGGATTTTTGCGGTTTACAAATAATGCGCCCACACCTTTTGGTCCGTACATTTTATGGGAAGAAAATGCCATCAGATGTACGCCGACTTCTTTTGGGTGTACGGGAATCTTTCCTACCGCTTGTGTTGCATCGCTCATCAACAAAACTCCATGTTTGTTGCAGATCTCGCCGATTTCTTTCATGGGCTGGATCACTCCTGTTTCGTTATTGGCCCACATGATGGAAACCAGTATGGTATTGTCTTTAATGGCGGCTTCCAGTTCGTTCAGGTCTATCAGCCCTTCTCTGTTCACATCGAGGTAAGTGACTTCACCGCCCATTTTTTCAATTTTCTGGCAAGTATCCAAAACAGCCTTGTGTTCGGTTTTGGCTGTGATGATGTGGTTGCCTTTGCGCCGGTACATTTCAAAAACCCCTTTGATGGCGAGGTTGTCCGATTCCGTGGCGCCGCTGGTGAAGATGATCTCCTTCGGATCGACATCGATCAGGCTGGCGATCTGTTCACGGGCGTAATCCACAGCTTCTTCAGCCACCCATCCGAAAGGGTGATTCCTGCTTGCCGCGTTTCCGGGGTTTTCATAAAAAAAGGGGATCATGGTTTCCACAACCCGCGGGTCGCAGGGTGTTGTTGCATTGTTGTCGAGGTATATGTGTTTTGTACTCATTTACTGTTTAAATTTACACGAGGTTTATTTAGATTAAATCTAAAAAGATTCGATAATCCTGCAAATATAACCCTTTTTGTCTGTAATTGTTTGCATAAAAAATAAGTTTTTTTGGCTTGAAGATATGGAATCCAACGGTTGAAATATTTTCAAAATAATTACTTTACTTTTATAAAAAAATGCGATGCAAAACAAAGAGAACCTATTCGATGAATTTCCGGAGATCAGTGAAAAGGACTGGATTGAAAAGGTTGAAAAAGATCTGAAAGGAAAGGCTTTTGAGGAATTGTTTTGGCAGATCGACGAGAACATTAAAGTTGCTCCTTTTTATCAAACCAATGATTTTACAGCCAATATCCCGGACAACAGAACCACATCAAATGATTGGGAAACCGGCGAAGATATCCCGGCTGATAACCCCGCTACGGCCAACCGGCAACTGCTCGAGGCGCTGGTTGGCGGCGTGGATGCTCCCGGAATTATCATTGATCACCAATTCGATCAAAAGGATTTGGCCTTACTGTTCAAAAACGTGATCCTGGATTATATTTCCGTACATTTTTTGTTCAAAGGGGAAAGCGCGGTACTTCCATTCCTGGAAAACTTCGTTGGTTTTTTAAGACACTCAGGTGTCAATCCCGCTGAGCTTACAGGCTCGCTTAATTTCGATGCTAAAACACCTTCAAAAGATAACCTCCGGTTTACACAGGAAAAATTGCCTAAGTTCAAAATATTTACCATTCCAGTAGAAGAAGGTAATCCTGCCGGGATCGCCGAAACGCTGGGTAATTCCATTGCCCAAGCGCACGACCACCTGGCGTTTTTGCATGAAAACGGCATTCAAACGGAAATGGCGAATGACTTGCTGCAATTTTCAGTTTCAGTGGGGAGGAGTTACTTTCCGGAGATAGCAAAACTGAGGGCGTTGAAAATATTGTGGGCAAATGTCCTCGAAGCTTATGGCGTCAGAAATCCGGTCATCCCTGTCGTTGAAGCTCGGCTTGCACCAGGTGTTTTTGATGAAGACGTACACACCAACATGATCCGTTCGACTATCCAGGCTATGGCGGCGGTTTTGGGTGGAGTGAATCGTCTGACCGTTTTGCCATCAGATTTTTATAGTGGTGAATCAACCGCTTTTTCGCGGCGTATAGCCCGCAATGTGCAGCACCTGATGCGGCTCGAAAGCTTCATGGACAGGGTGATCGATCCGGCTGGAGGAAGTTACTACATCGAAACGCTCACAAAGAAAATTGCGGGACAGGCATGGGCTGTTTTTCAAAATACGGAAAGCGCAAAATCACAGTAAAAAAAAGATCCCGGCTGACAAGGTAAGCAACGGGATCTCGATCTCAAAACCATAAAGAATTATGTCTCAGTGGCCGGCGGAGTAAGAGAGTCTAATAACTACCTGGGTGAACAAATAATAATTAGAAAATCCGCCAGCCACTCAGGCATAATTGCCAAAAGAAGGCAGATCATTCAAGAAAAAATGGGGCCTCATAGCGCAAATGTCAAGAGAAAAAAACCGGACACATTTTGATGCGTCCGGCGGGTGTTATCATAGAATTACATGGTTCAAAAAATTGTAACTTTTGCCACCGCTGGAACCCCTCTAACTCCCCTTGAAAGGGGAGAACCTGTTCCAGGAATTTTCCCAGAGATAAGTCCCTCTTTTAAGAGGGATTTAGGGAGTTCAAAAAGATGAATTTATCTTTTGACCATTCCTTATTTTCATCACTTCCGGTGGCAAGATATGTCAAAATAACGCCGCTGAAAAGGGATTTTTATGCTGTAAAACCGGATTCAAAAAGTTTAACCTCAAAAGTCATTTTAACACTTTGAATGTTAAGAAAAAAGCACTTAAAAAATTAGTAATCAACAATTTAGAAAATCGTTAAATTTACATTTTCGAAACTGTTAAAAAACTTTAACCCACGAATAAAACATGCCAAAGCCCGATCAGCCGGAAAAACATTCAGAAAAGAAAGGGAAATTGTCTGCGGTTCATCCTTCGGCTGCCAGGGGTTACCTTCAGCGGAAGAAGACCAAACCGGATGCAAACGAGATGATCGGGGGGATTTTGAAAGGCGACCGCTTTTTGCTCAGCCAGGCCATCACGCTGGTGGAAAGCGAAAACCCGGAACATCAAAATATTGCGCAAAAGATCATTGAAAGCTGCATTGCAAAGAGCGGCGCTTCCATCCGGATCGGGATCACCGGAAGCCCTGGCGCAGGCAAAAGCACCTTCATCGAAACCATTGGGAAACAAATCACCGGCTCCGGTCATCGCCTGGCAGTGCTCGCCATCGATCCTACGAGTCAGTTGAGCCGCGGGAGCATTTTAGGTGATAAAACCCGGATGCCGAAACTGTCGGTTGATCCGCAGGCCTTTGTTCGCCCATCGCCTGCCGGGAGTTCCCTCGGAGGCGTAGCCCGCAAAACCCGCGAAACGATCATCCTGTGTGAAGCTGCCGGATACGATACGATCATTGTCGAAACCGTAGGCGTCGGGCAGTCCGAAACAGCGGTACATGGCATGGTTGATTTTTTCCTGCTGCTGCTGCTGCCAGGGGCGGGCGACGAATTGCAGGGTATCAAGCGCGGCATTGTAGAAATGGCCGACCTCATCGCAGTCAACAAAGCCGATGGCGAGCGGATAGAGGCTGCAAAATTAGCCAAACGGCAATATCGAAATGCGTTGCATCTTTTCCCACCAAAAGATAATGGCTGGACGCCACAGGCAGTGATTTGCTCTGCGCTTGAAAATACAGGGATAGAGGATATTCTGAATATCATTGAAGATTTTCAAAAGCAATTGAAGTCCAATGGCTCCTTTGAAAAAAAACGCAAACTGCAATCCCTGCAATGGTTTCACGAAAGTATCGAAGGTCTTTTGAAAGAGCTTTTTTATCAAAATCCGAAAATGAAGAAAAGGCTGCTGAAAATGGAGGAAGCGATTCTCAGTGGCAAAAAATCGCCTTATAGGGCGGCGAGGGAGTTGATGGAGGGGATTTGGGAAGACAGGTGATTTACAATTTTTCAAAACGTATTTTACCGCTGGTTTCGATTTTGAGAATGAAACACCCAACATTTTATTGAAAATCTTCCTACAAATTCTTTGCAAAAAAAACCTGCTAATCAATTAAGTGAAAGCAGGCTTTTTGCATTTATTATTCCCTCGAAATCATTGCAACTCATTCCAACTTGATTATTTTTTCTGTCCTGTACGATTCTTTGTCCAGGATAAAATAAATTCCCGGCGATTGCTTGCTTAAATCAACGGTATTTCCAATGCCTTCCGCTACGGGTTTTCCTTGAATATCGAATACCTGGTAGCGAAGCGCCTGCTCTGCGTTGGTAAAGACGAGGCCGGTTGTCGGGTTGGGATAAAACGATAAAGGCAGCTCGCCTTGTGTAGCGTCTTTACTGCTCACTGTCGCTGTGCAAACGGGGGAAGGATTTTGGCTTGCAAAAGTTAATAAAAGTGCAAAAACGGTATCCAGTCCTTGTCCTTCGATTTGCTCTAAACGATAAAAACCGAATGAGCCATAATCAAACAAATAAGACGTATAGGTCGAATCCTCTGCCATACAGGCTGTCAAAGCCAAGGCGGGTTCTTCATTCCACCATTCGTAAATTAATCCGGGGAAACAATGTGTGGTAATAATAGAACCGACCCTGCAATAACTGTCTTCGAAATCAGCTTTTTTCCATTTTACAGTAACAGGTTCGTGCACAGCATAAATAAACAATGCGATCTGCGACTGAACCGGGTAGCAGTTATATACCGGATGAATAAAGCTTTCCAGACCACCAATGATTTTTTTTGACAATGTAATTGCTCCCGTGTGAGAAGCGAAATCCAAATAATGAGCTGCCCTCACCTCGAAGGTGCTGTCAAAAGAAGCATCGATGTCTATTTCTCCAAATTCGGGATTGTATTGATTGTTTGCTTCCGGGTCATGGCCTACGGTCACCGAGTCTATATTCCCCAAAGCATCTTCGACATAAATGGTCGTTTCAAAAAGCGCTGTTTGCTGTGCAAAAGCTGCGAAAGGCAACAGGCAAAATATAAGTATAATTTTCATGATTTATTGTTTTACAAAGTTTTCAATATAAATTTCTCCCCCAAACTCGAAAATGAGGGAATTGATCCCATTGTCCCAATTCGATACATTGATGGCTAACTGCTGATTGTCACCTTGAAACAGGTTTTGCTGATCCACCAAACCGTAAAAAGTTGAATAATTTGAATTTACTCCAAATATTTTTAACAATCCGTCTTCGTCCAGGTTAAACGTTATGGTCAATTGGCTGGAAGTCGGGTTCGGGGACAACATCACTACTTCGAGGTGAGGCTCCGGCGCCGGTTGGGTAGTAAGATCGCAGGGTTCAGGCAGCTCGAATTCGTACTCGTAAACATGGAAATCACCGCATTCATTCTGCACCCTGAGGCGGAGGGTGTATGGCTCCTCAGCTTCCAGGCCATAAGGCCAGAATGGGCCGGAGTGTTTCATTCCCGGTGTAATGCAAAATTTTCCGGCTTCGGCAAATATGTTTCCTGTGTTTAACTTCGTAGCTTCAAACTGATCGACTATCCGGATGCTATACAGGCTTTCATTGAAGCTGGCATTCAAATAAAAACAGGCCGGGCAATCGAGCGTTTGATCCAGCGTAGGTATTATTCCTATGAATGCCTTCGGTGGCGGGCAGGTTCCTACCCCTTCAACATAGTCGCACATATTGCCGGAAATGTCGGTGAGCGCCCTGGTGATCTGGCAGGGGGTGATCGCGCAATAATTGGGGTTCCCTTGCCAGGCGCTGTAAGTCATTAAATTGTTATTCTGAATTGACCACTCACAACATGGGTGCTTCTCACAAAACAATTGTGTATCACAAGCATCATCTCCGTTGTGCTTTGGCATATTGCTCCAACACTTGTCATCAAAAACATCAGGCTCTTCGTCGCAGTCCGAATCCCATTCCCAGTTGTGATCCCAGGTATCATCACAGTCATCACCTCCATTAACATCATCAATAAAAGTATGCCTCAGATTAAAAACATGTCCCAACTCATGCTGAAACAAACCGAGGTTAAAGTTCTCAACCATTGCTTTATTGCCGGAATTTGAAGCAAAGCCTGCCCCGTTCCCGGTATTATTGCTGGCGATGAAAACATTTATTTCGGTGTCCTCATTTATAAGGTATGGATCGTATAAACTAAAACTTACAGCATTCGTTTCTTGTGCATCGGAATCACAATGAATATAAACTCCGCTGAGGACATACCTGAATGGAATACATTGGGCTGTGGTCGGAACGGCCCCGTGTTCCGAAGCATTCCATTGATGGTTTTTGTCCTCTGGATTTTCGCTCATTATTTCAAAAAATGAATTGGCGTCAATGATAAGTTCTTCGGCAAGCACATAGGCATTTTCGGGGCTTAAATCTTCCTGGACTTCCGGTCCGGCAGCCAGATCGCCTTCGCAATTATCGTCCAGAAAAAAATGCACATTTACATTTAAAAAAACAGGTGTACAATTGGTTTGTACATAGGCAACATCAAAACATGGCGGATCGAAAAGCGGTGAAAAGGATTCTGTAAGCTCTTGTTCAAGAGTCTCGGACAATACACAATTCATCTGTGCATTACTGTAATTTGGAAAAAGGGCTAAAATGGCAAAGCAAGTAAAAATAATGTTGGATAGGGGGGGGTAACGCTTTCATAATAAGGTTTTAGTTTAGAAGTAAACAAATATGGTTAACAACCAGCTAAAGATAAATAAAACAGTTTTGTAATACAAAATCACTTAACTTTTTAATACTTAACTGTCACCAAACCGCTCAATCACCCGATCACAAGCATCCTCCAGCATCCGATACACCTGCTCAAACCCATCGCTGTCGTAGTAAGGGTCGGGGACATTTTGGTTTAAATCCGGGCTGACGAGATTCATAATTAGCTGCACTTTTTGTTTTTCCTGTTCTGTGGTGGCCAGCCTGACGATGTGTTGGTAATTGGAGCTATCCATTGCGAAAATGAGGTCGAAATCCTGAAGGTCTGTATGGCGAAGTTGCCGTGCTCGCTGGCGACTGATGTCGATATCGTATTTGCGGGCGATGGCGACCGAGCGGTGGTCGGGGCTTTCGCCTACATGCCAGGAGCCGGTTCCGGCGGAGTCAACATGCCAATCTAAACCATGTTGCTCAATTTTACTTTGCAGGATACCTTCGGCGAGTGGCGAGCGGCAGATGTTGCCCAGACAAACCATTAAAATCTTCATGTAAAGTGATTTTTAAACAGGCAATCGAATTATATTTGTTTTTGTTTTTTGAAAAGCAAAGATAAAAATTGCTTTCAGAAACGGAATACCACGTTTAACAACAATACATGAAAATTGTCATTGCAGGGGCCGGAGATATTGGTTTTCACCTCGCTAAATTACTGTCAATCGAGCAACAGGATATTGTGCTTATCGACACCAACCAGGAAGTGTTGGAATACGTTTCCACCCATCTCGATGTGATCACGATCAAAGGCGATTCTTCTTCAGTGGTTGTTTTGAACGAAGCGGGAGTGAAAAACGCCGACCTGCTGCTGGCAGTGACGACATCAGAAAAAACAAACCTTGTAACGGCGATCCTGGCAAAGAAAATGGGCGCGAAACAAACCATTGCGCGGGTCAATACCAGCGAGTACCTGTCAGGAGTTGCCAAAGAGCATTTTGTGCAGTTGGGAATCGATTCGCTGTTTTCGCCGCGTCAACTGGCGGCTCAGGAGATCGCACGGCTCATCCGCCAGGTGTCGCTGACTGACATCTTTGATTTTGAGAAAGGGAAAATATCCGTGATCGGCTTTATCGTTGACGAGTTTTCGCGTTTGGTGGATCAGACTGTCCGTGAGATCGGAGAAAGTAACCCCCGCATCCTGTTCAAACCCATCGCCATCCTCCGCAACCACAAAACGTTTATCCCCAGAGGTGATTTCCGCATCCACGAAAAAGACCATATTTATTGTATTACAAAAAACGATTCGATAGATGACATCGTGAAATTCGTCGGAAAGGATTTGATGAAAGTGAAAAACATCATGATCGTCGGAGGCTCCGATGTCGGCCTGATCACGGCTCAACTGCTCGAAAACGATTACAACATTTCGATAGTCGAAAAGGATAAAGAAACTTGCAAGCTACTGGCTGAAAGCCTCAACAACACCCTGATCATCAAAGCCGATCCGGGCAACGTGGAATTGCTCAAGGAAGAAGGCCTCGAAAATATGGACGCTTTCATTGCTCTTACGCCCAATTCGGAAACCAATATCATCACCAGCCTCATGGCTGAAGATGCCGGCGTACGCAAAACTATCGCCCTGGTGAATAATACGGATTATACGCATATTTCCCAGAATATCGGCATCGACACGATCATCAATAAAAAGCTGATCGCCGCGAACAACATTTTCCGCTTTGTCCGTAAAGGAAAGGTAGAGGCCATCACCAGCCTGCATGGCGTCAATGCCGAGATCATCGAGTTTATCATCCAGAAAAATAACCGCATCACCAAAAATCCGTTGAAAGAACTTCATTTTCCGCTTAGCGCCGTCATTGGGGGGGTGATCCGCGGAGAAGAAAGCATCATTCCCGATGGTAATTTCCAGTTGCAGTTCAATGACCGGGTGATCGTTTTTGCCCTCCCGGAAGCCATTTCTAAAGTCGAGGATTTGTTCAGGTAGTAATAGATGTCAGAACTTGTCACGCAGAGGCGCTAAGGTGAACTGTGAACCGTGAACGGGATACCGGACACCAGAAATCCCGACTTGTCGGGAACACCAGACACCAGACACCAGACACCAGATACCGGAAACACTATTACAACTTAATTTTCGCCCAATAACCTACTTTTTAAAACGCAATGATAAAATTCAGGCCTATAATAAGCTTAGTCGGCGTATTGCTGATGATAATGGGGCTGATGATGTTGTCGTCGCTTATCTTTTCTTTTTATTATAAAAGCGGTGACGGAGTAGCGCTGCTCAAAGCAGGGGCCTTGACCTTCGGCATAGGCTTGTGTGGTTGGTTTTTTACCAGGGGAGAGCAGGGAGAGCGGGTCAACAAGCGGGAAGGATACATCATCGTGGCCTTGGGCTGGCTGTCGATATCGGTTTTCGGGATGCTGCCCTATTTGTTCAGTGGCGCCATTCCCAGCCTGACGGACGCCATGTTTGAAACCGTTTCAGGGTTAACGACCACAGGGGCTTCCATTCTGAACGACATCGAGGCTGTACCGGAAGGGGTACTTTTCTGGCGGAGTTTGACGCAATGGATCGGCGGCATGGGGATCATTGTGCTCACGGTTGCCATTTTTCCACTACTCGGTATCGGCGGAATTGAGTTGTTTGTAGCGGAGGCTCCCGGCCCAACCTCCGACAAGATCCATCCAAGGATCAAAGAAACCGCCAAACGCCTTTGGCTGATCTATGTCGGCTTGACCGTAGTGCTTAGCGCGATCCTCTTTCTCGCCGGAATGACGGTTTACGATGCCCTCAGTCATGCAATGACGACCCTTTCAACAGGTGGTTTTTCTACAAAAAATGCCAGCATCGCTCATTTCGACGATCCGCTCATTCAATATCCGATTACCTTATTTATGTTTTTGGCCGGCACCAACTTTACCATTCTTTATTTTGGTCTGAAAGGACGGTTCAGGAAAGTCTGGCAAAGCGATGAATTCAAAACCTACTTCAGTCTCGTCATTTTTTTGATCATCACCATAAGCGTTATCGTTTCTTATTATATCGATTCACCGTTTGAGCCGATATTCAGAAAATGGAGTTTCCAGGTAGTTTCCATGCTGACTACTACGGGTTTTGTCACGGTGGATTATACAGCGGTTTCGCCGGGTATTACCATGTTCTTTTTTCTCCTTTTGTTTAGCGGAGCCTGTGCGGGATCGACAAGCGGCGGGATCAAGCTGGTACGTCACCTGGTGTTTTTTAAAAATTCTATCCTGGAATTCAAACGATTACTGCATCCCAGGTCGGTTATTCGTATCAAAATCGACCGCCAGATCGTTGCGCCCAGGATATTGACACACATTCTGGTTTTTTTGCTGATCTATCTTTTTCTTTTTGTTTTCGGGACTATCGTCGCGACCATTTTGGGGATGGATTTCGATTCGGCGGTGGGAGCGGTAGCTACCTCACTGGGAAATGTGGGGCCTGGTATAGGAACCGTGGGCCCAATGTACAACTTTGCTGAAGTTCCCGATACAGTCAAATGGCTGCTCAGCTTTCTGATGATACTGGGACGGCTCGAATTGTTCAGCATCCTGATCCTGTTCACACCTTATTTCTGGAAAGTGAATTGACCTACAGAGTAAATCAAAACCTTTCCACATCGTTGTAAAGCACGGTTTTCCGTTAGATTATTTTTTCAGATAAAAAAAAGTTAAATATTTTTTGCTGTAATGGTTTGGATGATTGGTTAAATATAATATATTTGCTTATGTGTAAAGAGGTCGCCATCAAAAGTTACCGGCGATTGGATCGGAACCTTTTGCCTCCGAACCTTTGTCCTGACCATGAGGCGATGGCTATTTTTGGCAAACACCAATATTTTTAAAACATAAGAGAACCGAATTGAATATTTAAACAAACTTTTAATCCCAACCGAAACAGCATGATGGAACACTATTTACCAATGGAAGGAAGCATTCCTTCGTCTTCAAATCCTTTACTTGAACAAGTTTACAGCATTATCGATTCTCGGATACAATTTATTGATTTCCAGGTGAATAACTATTTCAACGATTGTATCGATAACGGCCATTCCTCGTCAACCAAAGGCATCACTTATCACGGCCCCACAATTACCAAAACCCTCGTGGAAAACTTCGACAACCTGCTTCAGTTTACAGGACAATTACATGCCGACCTGAAATTGTTGCAAATACTCAGGGCCTGGCTGGATGATAAAACTGTTCAAACCATCCTGGATCTGCTCACGGACAACAAGTATTTGGGGTTTTCGGAAAATAAGCTGGAAAGTCTTCTTAAAAAGGAAGTTCTGGTGATGTACGATGCTCCGCAACTCAGTTGAGGGCAATGTCATAGAAATACTGGGATAAAATTACAAACCAACCTAATCCGTCAAGGATTTTTCGAACCGTTTTTATCCTGCTCCGGCGACTGCTTGTCCGGACGATATCCTTCAACCGGTTCGTTCAGCGACCGATGTAAGTTGGTGAACAACACCTCATGTTGTTGTTCGATATTGCGATGAAAGCTTTCAGGCAGCATTGCCCAATCTCTCAATTCCACCAATATGGGGATGTTGCTTTCTCTTATTTTTTCAACTAATGACGTGAAAACCTCCGTATCCAGGGGTTTCAGGGTTTGGGTTCTTATTACAAGATCCAAGTCGCTACCTCCATGGGCAGTGCCGCTTACCCTGCTGCCATAAGCCCAAACTTCCAGCGGGGTATTTACCGAGGAAAAAATCCGCAACAGGGTTTGTTTATCTTTATTTCTCAGGAGCATGAGCTAGTCGGGTTTTGTTTTTATTACTTCGGCCAGTGCAAACGCATCAACAATGAATTGTGGCAATAAAGTAAGCGTTTCTTCTGCAAAGTTAACTCCGTAATCATGGGCGGTGTTATTGCGATTATCCCGATATTGCAACCACCTTTCACAGGCTTCATCAGAAATGATATTTCGAAGTACTGCATGTCGAAAAACATCTTTGAAATACAACTGATCTACTGCTTTTGGAGAATGGAAATATGGTTTTAAGACTTTGCGCAACAACTTGCCACTTTGTTCTAAAATAATTTCAAACTCTTTGACACAGGCTGAACGATAGATTTCGAAATCAATATTTTCGGGATTTGCATTCAATAGCAATACATGTGCCTTTTCAAGGGTCTTGATACAACGCTCATAATAAGTTGTGTCTATTTTCATTGTTTAGATTGGGACTGATAGCGTTTTTCCAATAACACAATTTGCAGAAGTTATATAAAAAGATGGTTTACCTGATTGGCCAAAATACGGAAAATTATCGTTTTCAATTACCCGATTGCACTGATCCGGTTTTCAATTTGATCGATGATCTGATAAGCTACTTCAAGGGCTTTGTAACCGTCTTCTATGGAAACTGTTGGCACCTTATTTTCGAGGATGCTCCTGGCAAAAGATTCCAGTTCCAATTTGATACTATTCACGGGTTCGATATCCGGCATTTCCATGTGGATGAGCTTTACGCCGTTGTTTGTATGGAGTTCCATCAGGTTTTCGCGGTTGGGCACATCAGGGGCGGCTTTGTCGTAAATGCGGATGACCTGGGCATTCTTTTCGAGGAAGTCGAGACTGATATAGGCATCTTTCTGGAAAAGCCGCAGTTTGCGCATTTGTTTCATGGAAATGCGGCTGGCAGTGAGGTTGGCGACGGCTCCGTTTTCGAATTCAATTCGGGCATTGCTGATGTCGGGGGTATCGCTCACCACCGTAACGCCGCTGGCGCTGATGAATTTCACTTCCGAGTTTACCAGACTCAGCGCCAGATCGAGGTCGTGGATCATCAGATCGAGAATGACCGAAACGTCCGTTCCTCTTGGATTAAAAAGCGCCAGGCGATGCGCTTCGATGAACATGGGATTCAGCGGAGTGCCTTGCAAAGCGAGAAAGGCGGGGTTGAAACGTTCGACATGACCGACCTGGATTTTCACGCCTTCCGATCTGCTTAGTTGCAACAGGGTTTTCGCCTCTTCGAGAGTATGGGTCACCGGCTTTTCGATAAAAACATGCCTGCCTTTGAGGATAGCTTTTTGCGCCAACTCAAAATGCGTCGTCGTGGGCGTCACGATATCCACCACATCGACAGCATCGATCAGTTCATCAGGATTTGACCAGCGTTTCACACCAAAAGATTCTACGACCTCTTTGGCATTCCGGTCGTCCGGATCATAAAAACCCGTCAATTCATATTGATCCGTCAACCGGATACATTTGAGATGGATCTTTCCAAGATGACCTGCTCCGAGCAATCCTATTTTTAGCATATTTTTTTTAGAAAACTGTGAACAGTGAACGGTGAACCGATGCACCAGAACTTATAATAAAAATTAGCAACTAGCAACTTTGAACTTCAAACTATGAACTATAACAAAAGTACGCATTGCATTTGAAAAGGGAATAGGCATTAGTAATAATTTCAGTGAAAGCCACCGAGGTGTAAAGAAATAGATTTAGACATTTGTAAAATTACAACTGCATTGACCGCGGAGATCAAAAGGAAAATGATTTTCAGTATCTTGGCATGAATTAATTGAAAATCGTGACCCTTCAAATGAAAAACCATAATAGTCATTCCCTTCCAAAAACCACGCTGCTACAGTGGTCATTTCACAAACTGCCATGACTGAACTCAAAAAGAAGCTGAACCTCTACGGATTGACCATGATCGCGGTGGGCACCTGCATTGGCGCAGGGATATTCACGGCTCCCGGTCAGGTGGTGGAGGCCGTGCCCAATCACCTGCTCGTGCTGCTCGTGTGGCTGCTCGGAGGCATTATCGCCATGACCGGCGCTTTGACTTTTTCCGAGTTGGGATCCATGTTTCCCAAGGCCGGCGGCGTGTATGTTTACCTGCGGGAAGCTTATGGCGATCTGGCGGGATTTCTCTATGGCTGGGTAACCCTTCTGGTGATCAACACCGGAGCCATCGCAGCTATCGCTTTTATCTTTGCAGAGTACATTTCCGCCTTTCCATGGTTTGAAAACATTGGCAAGCTGAACCTCGCAGTTGGAGCGGTTCTGTTTTTGACCACGATCAATATTTTTGGTGTAAACATCGGACAGATCATGGCGAATATTTTTACAGGATTTAAACTGCTGGCTATAGCAGGGATCGTCGTCATCGGCATCCTTTATTTCGATCCTTCAAGCTCGCAAATGGATTTTTCGCTCGCAACTGTTCCCAACAATTTGCTGCAATCGCTCTTCGTCGGCCTGATCGGGGTTTTCTTCTCGATTGGCGGCTGGCACCATGCGACTTATCTTTCCGGTGAAGCAACCAACGCTGCAAAGACGGTTCCGAGGGCGATGGTGCTGGGCGTTGCGATCGTCATGGTTACTTATATTTTTATCAACCTCGTTTATATGATGCTGCTGCCGCTGCCGCAGATCGCCACCACCGAAACCATTGCCGGCGATGCCTTGGAAGTGGTTTTTCCTTACGGCAAAAAAATCATGGCGCTCATCATTTCTTTGTCGGTTTTCGGTTCCATTGGCATTATGACCATGTCGGCGCCACGGATATACCTCGCCATGGCCGACGACGGTATTTTTTTCAAACAACTGGCTTGGGTACATCCAAAATATAAAACCCCTGTGACGGCCATGCTGATCCAGGCTGCCTGGGCGGTGTTGCTGATGGTTTCACTCAAGTCCTTTCGCGAACTGATGGCTTTTGTGATCTTCATGGACATTGTTTTTATGACACTCGCAGGCATTTCTATCTTTATTTTTCGTGTAAAAAGAAAAAACCTGGAGCGACCCGTCAAAGCGATTTTTTATCCGGTGGTGCCCGCGATTTATATCCTCTTTTCTGCTATTTTTGTCATCAGTACCCTGCTGGCTATGCCGGCGACTTCGTGGTACGGGCTGCTCCTTTTGGTTCTCGGCATTCCGTTGTTTTATTATTTTAAAAACCGGCAACACAAGCGGTTGTCAGAGGTTTGATAAAATCAAAATTAATTTTTTATGAAAAACGAATATTTAGACGGCATTTTGCAAACGCTCTATCGCATGAACGGCGAATACGAAAAGGAATTCAGACCGCTTTCCAGCGAACAACTCAACTGGAAACCCGATTCGGTAAGCTGGAGCGTCGGCCAATGCATCGATCACGTCATCACGACCAACCGGAGTTATTTTGGCATTTTCGAATCACTGATCGCCGGTACCAAACCTTTTAATTTCTGGGAAAAAATCCCCTTTCTGCCTTCCTTTTTCGGCAAGATGCTGATCAGTTCCACGAAGCCGGTGGTTGACAAAAAGTTTAGAACCGTTCCTGGTTTCGAACCTTCCAAAAGCGGCATCCCCGCTAATATTCTGAACACTTTTTTTGAAACGCAAAAAGAACTGATCGATTGGATCGAAAAATCGGATGCCTTCGACCATGAAAAAACGATCATCACTTCTCCTGCCACCAAGGTCATTACGTACAGCCTTCGGGACCTTTGTGTCATCCTGTCGGGCCACGAAGAGCGGCATCTCAACCAGGCCAGGAATGTGATGAAACTAGATGGTTTTCCGCAGTGATCCGGGCTTGGGTTCGGTGTGTTATTTCTGCGTTTTTGAAAAAATGCAGTGATCTTTCAATCACAAGGACGATACCTTCGTCAAACAAAAACTAACCTATGAAAATCTTTGCAGAAACGGAACGGCTCATCCTCAGAGAGATCGTTCCTTCGGATGTCGATGGCCTTTTTGAACTGGACTCTGATCCCGAAGTGCATAAATACCTGGGCAACAGACCTGTAAACGACAAAAAGCAAGTCGAAGCGATCATCGAATTCATCCGCCGGCAATACACAGAAAACGGCATCGGCCGCTGGGCGGTAATCGAAAAATCCACAAACCGCTTTATCGGCTGGTCGGGACTCAAACTGGTTACGGAAACCATCAACGGCCGCACAAATTATTACGACCTCGGCTACAGGTTGATCAGAAATTCCTGGGGTCAGGGATATGCGACCGAAAGCGCCGTCGCAGCTTTGCAATATGGATTCAAAGAATTGGCGCTAAAGGAGATCATCGCCGCAGCGCACACGGAAAATCTCCCTTCGAACAGGATATTGCAAAACCTGGGTTTCCAGCTTTTTGAAACCTCGCCATACGACGAAGCTGACCACCACTGGTATAAAATCGACAAAGATCGCTGGGATAAAAAGCAGCCGTGCTAATGCCTCTCCTTGTTTTTTTAACAATGTTTTTGTGAAGTTGGGATTGTTTGGTATTTTAGCGGGTGGGTTAGGAAAAAATGAAGGTAGGTGTGGAACCTATAATTGTTGAACACTTATAAAAACCGCTCGCGCGACCTTTGCAAGGTCGTGTGTAATATCATCTAGGCCTCTGGCCGGAGTGATCAACTCACTTGAATAACAACTACAGAGTTTATTTTGAGCCATCTTTTAAAGGATGGTTATTTGTGGTAAATTACTGCCAGAGGCATGGACAATGAAACACACTTCCTAAGAGAAATGGCACGAGCGGGCATTATGAACTTCCAAAAAAGTTAACTATTTTGCCGACTTATCCACACTCACCGCCGGACCGGCGGTGCTCATAGCGAGCTATCAGATCAAAAGACAGCAACAAAACATTGGAATATGAATCCACAATTCAAACCTGCCGGATACAATTCGGTATCGCCCTATTTCATTGTAAATGGGGCGCAGCGATTTATCGATCTGATGAAAACGATCTTCAATGCAACAGAACTGCGGCGTTTTGACAACCCGGACGGGACGATCATGCACGCCGAGATCCGGATCGATGATTCCGTCATCATGCTCGGCGAAGCCTCGGAAAAATACCCGCCGGTTCCCAGCGTCCTGCACGTTTATGTTCCCGATGTCGATGCCGTTTTTCAAAAGGTGGTCGATGCGGGTTGTGAGGTCATCGAGCCTCCTACTCAAAGGGAAAATGACCCCGACAGACGCGCCACCTTTAAGGATTTTGCTGGAAATATATGGTCGGTAGGAACGCAGGTATAAGGCTTGAAGTTGAAGGAATCAAGGGAAGTAATTTATACTTGAGGCGGTATTTTTGAATGCGGGGATGGTGGGGGATAGTTCCGACTTTGTCGGAACGGGGATGATTGGGGATGTATAAATCCCCCACCATCCCCGTCACGCCGCAGGCGTGATTATCCCCCACCAAATTACGCTGCTTTATTCAGACCAACTTCGAATAACCCTGAATCTCCCTGAACATTCAAAGCCTGGGTTCCATATATTCCCGGCGAATACACATGCAGCGACACCGCTGGGATGATCGAAGCATTTTCCACGGTATGAAAAGCCAGCCGGTCGTGGATATAGGCGATATCGCCGGCGCCATAGCGGTAAGTTCCGATCACCTGGTTGGGGTACTCCGGGTCAAACCGCGTTTCTGTTAAATTTCCGGCAAGGACTTTCATCAATCCTCCGCCCTGCGGATGGCCGTGCTTTTTGCTTTTTTGAAAACTATCCCAAAAAATGAGCGACAATTTGACCTGGTCATTTTGGATGAGAATTGCACTCCCCGTTTTTTTATCAAGGTTTGAAATGCCTTTCCAGTCATCGCCTGAATAGCCCTTGAAAAGGTGTTTCAACTCAAGCACATTGACAATTCCTTTGCTTTCAACCTGTCGGCTGATGCTGTCGATGAGATGCTGCAAATTTTCCATGTCCGGATATTTTTAATGCTGACTAAGATTTTCCAGTTCAAAATTGCAGCAAGTATCCGGACGGATGAACAGCAGTTGATTGATTGCACGGCTATCTTTATTAAGCGGCGGTTTTAGTGTTTTTAGAACGTGGAAAATCCTTTGGATTCCAATTACTCAAAATATGGTTCAATCACTCATCGAAGCTTAGGTTTTGCATGTATCTGAACTGGCATTGGCTGGAAAATGCTTGAAGTATTTTATGTTGTTGTTTCATCAACATATCGGTAATTTATTGCAATAGGTTAAATATCAATGGTCTATTAATTATTTCACGCTAAGGCGCCAAGGCGCCAAGAATTGATTTTAAAAACTTTGCGTCCTTCGCAACTTTGCTTGAAATAATTTGCCGAAGAATTGTTTTGATGAAATAGCTGAATAAATTTCGCAATTGCCTGCGTTCAAACCAATTCAAACCTGGCCTGGAAAAATCGCAGGTATTTTGGC
>CAZKDA010000020.1:0-36370 GCA_964551455.1 uncultured Saprospiraceae bacterium | reverse complement strand
AGCACCTGACTAATCCACGAGCGGATTATTTGTATAATGGAAAGGAGTTGGAAGATGAGCTGGGGTTGAACTGGTTAGCTTTTGGTTTTCGATATGCTGACCCGGCAATAGGAAGGTTTACCGGGGTGGATCCCATCGCCGATCAGTTTGTCTGGGTGAGTCCGTTTAATTATGCGGAGAATGAACCGGTGGGGCATATTGATCTTTGGGGTTTGCAGAAGGCAAAGAAAGAGGATGAGTCAAACAACACTTGGAAAGAAGTTGAAGGAGGTTACGTTGACGAAAAATATGGTGGTACTGCACAGTGGAATGAATCATTGGAGACATGGCAATATTCTGTCGAGCGAAATGATCAAAAGCACACTTATATTTTAGGAGATGAAGGATGGAATCTTGTCGAAGCCGATAATTCACCAGTTCAGACCGGAACAGGTGTTGGTTTAAGATGTGAGTATTGTACAGGTGGGCTTTCCGGATATGCTGATGGTGTAGCTAATATTGCTTGGGATATGATGCATCCTGTATTATTACTTCCTTTGGAAGCAGGAGAACCAGTATTCGGTGGTTATCAAGCAATAAAGTCTTGGTTGAGTAAAAGCGGGAGTACTGCATCAGCAAGAAGTTTAGGAATCGCGGGTGAAAGAGCAGTGGGATTAAGTGGGCCTAAAACTGCTATTAGTATTGGCGGAAGAACGAGGATACCGGATGCTTTAACTAGAACAACACTAACAGAAGTGAAGAATGTGAAACATTTGAGCTTCACACAACAGCTCAGGGATTTTCATAGTTTCGCTCAGAAAAATAGTTTGGACTTCATTCTGTATACACGTTCTAATACCACATTTTCGGGTCCATTGCAGAAAATGATTAATAATAGATCAATTATTCACAGAACCATTCCAGGACTATGATAAAAGAAAATATTATAGAATTAGAAAAGAAATGGGCGGAATTATTAAAAGGTCCTAAAAGGTCAAATGAGCCTAAAATAAGCAATAAGAGAATTACGGCTGCCGAATTGCAAGCCCAGCTACAGCAAGATGAAGAATATCAAAAATGGCTTAATGAAAAGGAAGAAGTAAGAATGGCGCTTGAAGTGGCTTATGCTGAAGATGAAAGACCACTGATTGAAGATTTGGTGAAAACTGGGTTAAATGTTACTTCTTCGTGGGACTTAGTGAACACCAAATCGAGTTATAAGGCAGCTATTTCTATTTTGGTAAAGCATTTGTCCAAACCTTACCATATTAAAAACAAGGAAGGGATTGTTCGGGCTCTAGCTGTAAAAGAAGCAAAGGGAATAGCCTGTAAGGCGGTTATTGATGAATATCACAAAGCCCCCAAAGACAATTTTCACTATCGCTGGGCTTTTGGTAACACCATGTCTGTAATCATTACAGCAGAATACATAGATGATGTGGTAGCAATTGTTCAGGATGAAAGCAATGGAGAATCAAGACAAATGTTTGTAACTGCACTGGGTAAATTAAAATCTCCAAAGGTAAAAGAAGTGTTGCAGCAATTATTAAATGATGAAAGTGAAGTAATCAGGAAGGAAGCCCAAAAAGTTCTAAAGAAAATTAAATAGAACCTGCCAGCCTCCTCCCCGCTCGCGCCACCTCTCTGAGGTGGAGTGCAGCATTGTCGAGGCCTCTGGCCGGAGCATGGTATCATAGAAAAATAAAAGCGTCGCGGTGAAAACCCCGGCGCTTTTTTGACAATAAAAGTCGAAGACGACGATAACCTCACCCACCAGCCGCGAGGATTCTTCCCATTAGTCTCCGACTAAGATTACGATGCCAATGGCGACATGATAGAAGATAGCAGAAAAGACATCGATATTGATTATAATTTTCTTAATTTAGTGCGACTATGATGAAACAGATCAAAGATAAAATACTTACCTGCTTGAAGGATTTGAAAGGCAGTGGAAAATTTGCCAGTATTCACACTGCTGATTTTGTCTTTCCCGGATTGGAAGTTGAAGGAGTGGGCGACATTGCTTTTCCGGTACGTGAGGCTCAGGCACGGGACTTAATACAATCGGCACACAAGGCGCCATTTGGCAAGGGCAGCCAGACTATATTGGACAACAGCGTAAGAAGTGCCTGGGAAATTGATGCCGACCAGCTTTCGATCAGTAATCCTGCGTGGACAAAATTTTTAAACAAAGCTATCAGCAAAATCAAAGTTGATCTTGGTTTAGAAGATTATACGATTGCAGCGCATCTGTACAAACTGCTCATTTACGAGGAAGGTGATTTTTTTCTGCCACATAAAGACACGGAAAAAGAAAAAGGGATGTTTGGCACCTTAATTATTGGTTTGCCTTCCCGATACACCGGCGGAGAACTCGTAATACATTTTGACGGAGCATCGGAAGTAGCCGATTTTTCTGAAAACACTGACAAATACGCCATTAATTATGCTGCTTTTTATGCCGATTGCGATCATGAAGTAAAACCCCTTACTTCAGGATACAGAGTTTGCCTGGTGTATAACCTTGTTCAAAAAAAATCCGCTAAAAAAATTGAACTGCAATCGGTGCAAAGCTATGCTGCAAATTTAGCCGAAATATTCACCACACATCATGCGCAGAATCCCTCTTTGCCGTACATTATTTTATTAGGGCATCAATATACGCCGGAAAATTTTTCCCCTGACAGTTTGAAACTCAATGACCGGAGCAAAGCCGAAGCACTTTTGCTGGCAGCAAAAAATGCCGGTTACTATGCCAAAATGTGCCTGGTAACGTCTTACCGGATGGGAATACCGGATGATGACGGCTACTATGGATATGGCAATGATCGAGGCAATGATGATGCAGAGATGATCGAAGTAATTGAAGAGTCGATCGACATCGAGCATTGGCTGGAAAATGAATTGCCGGCATTGAGCAACGTACAAATTGATGAAGATGATTTAATAACTTCGTTTGCGCTCAATGACGATGAACCTATTGTAAAGGAATCTACTGGGTTTATGGGCAACTATGGTCCCGATCTGATGCACTGGTATCATTATGGAGCAGTTATGATTTGGTCGCCACAGGTAAACGCCATGCTACTGCTTTCACAACATGCTACAACACAGCTCAATTGGATTGATTATTTCAACCAAAAAAAACAAATAACCGAATTAGAAGCTGCTGCGGTGGAAACTATTTTATCAACAGGAATAAACACTAGCCGATATACTGACGAAAAAGCAAACTTTAATGCCATTGCCGAATGGTTTATCAATCAAAAGAATAATACGGTTCTTTTGCAGTTGCACACGCCTCAACTTCAATTATATTTTAATCAGATCGATGTTGAGCATTGGATAAAAGTTTTCAAATTTCTGCCCAAAGACATTACGGCTAAAGTATTTGCAAAAGTTACAGTTGATATTACATTGCCGGTATTGGAAAAATTACTGGCAGTTTTGCGCGCCTTGGCTGCGCATGATGAATTGCGCAGTTTAGGCACTGACCAAATGATACAACAACCGGATTATTTTAAAGCAGCATATTCCAAAACTACGGATAGAATAAAGTCTTCTGCGCTGGATGATTTATTTTGGTTAGTGAAAAACCTATCGCCAACAGAGAGTTGGGTAAAGGAAATGGTTGAAATCATTACAATGAACCCACAAAGAGGGTATATCCACAAGATACTAACGCCTTGTTTGTTAAAAACCAAAGATCACTCGGAACTTACGGAAAAACTATTCCAATTCTGCCGGGAATACTTACAGCATAAAGTCAACAACCAGCCACAACCCCCGGCTGACTGGAGCCGCCCTCTACCCCTTACCACTGCTAATCAAAAGGAATGGCAACTTCTAAAAGATTTTTTGGAATCGCCGTACGAACAAGTGTTCGATTACCGGAAAAACCAGAATGAAAGGAAAATGATGGAGTATGCCATTAAATCAGTGGTCATCATAGATTTAGAAATGAAAACCGTAAAAACAGGCTCCCCACATACGCTCAGAATCACTAAAACGCAGGCTGCCTTCCAACGTCAAATGAAAGAATGGCATGAAGATGTAGCCTTGCTGGATAAATTGCCTACGAAAAGATGATTGCTGACGCTAAGGGTTTTGCAAATGTCGGATCAGTTGCGGAAAAAAATTGTTGAACTCTTCATCGAAATGGTTGTAATGTGCTTCGAGATGACCAATGGCTTCCGTAAAATTTGAAGGAAAAGCAGCTCGTTTATCCATCCTTTGTAAAGTATAAAGCAACCCCTCTTTCGTTTTATAAGATTCCAGCCAATTGTTCCTGATCATTTCAGGCACATTCATTTGCAGCTTTAAAGGCATTTCATCCATTCTTTTCTTTAGCGTAATATAAATACTTTGTGCAAAAGTAGCGAGACTTTTGTCAGCGTATCGTGACCAATTGTTTGCAAGAAGGTAGTCGTACAAAATATCAATCACGACAGGCGCATATTTGCGGTGAAAAGGCTGCAACCTGGTGATCCCTTTTTTTACAAAAATATTATTGTCGGTGAAGTTGTCGATTTTCCGGTGCAGAATGATTCCTTTTTGTACCGCTGGTGAATAATTCTTAACCTCTTTGCTTCTAATAAAATCTGCGATAAAGTTGCCGACTATCAGGTCTTCATTTTCAAAAGATAAAAACAAATGAGCAAGGAAATTCATAGGTTGAAATCAATCGTTAAATAGCATATATTTGCAGCCGGTTTTGAAAAAGCTACTGTTCAAACACTACCTTTTAAGAAAAGTTTTTCATTGATCACAATAAAAAAAACTGTAAATAATGGCCTTGAAATGTGGAATTGTCGGCCTTCCGAATGTTGGAAAATCAACCTTGTTTAATGCGCTGACTTCTGCAAAAGCGCTGGCGGCAAATTATCCTTTTGCCACAAAAGATCCAAATGTCGGGATGATCACGGTACCCGATGAGCGCCTCGATAAACTCAGCGAACTGGTGCATCCGCAACGGGTACTGCCTACTACTATTGAAATCCTGGATATCGCCGGATTGATCAAAGGAGCCAGCCAGGGAGAAGGTCTGGGCAACCAGTTTTTAGCAAATATCCGTGAAGTCAATGCGATCATTCATGTAGTGCGCTGCTTTGAGGACGACAATGTCGTACATGTCGATGGAAGTGTGGATCCTATCAGAGATAAAGAAATCGTTGATACGGAATTGCTGCTCAAAGACCTGGAGACTATCGAAAAAAGGCTTGATAAATTAAGAAAATCTGCTAAAGCCGGTCAGAAGGATGACCTCAAAAAAGTTGAAACCGCAGAAAAGATCAAAGCACACCTCGACGAAGGAAATCCGGCGCGTACCCTCACACTTGATTCCGACGAAGTTTGGTTGTTACACGATATGTCTTTGCTTACCGCAAAGCCCATTCTTTACGTATGCAATGTTGATGAAAGCTCCGTGCTTTCTGGAAATCAATACACGGAAGGTTTTAAAGAAAGTGTAAAAAACGAAGCCGCTGAAGTGATCCTGATCAGCGCCGGGATAGAAGCCGAAATCACAGAACTGGAAAGCAAAGAAGAGCGCCTTGAATTCCTTAACGAAATGGGCTTGTCAGAACCCGGAGTGAATAAACTGATCCGCGCCTGTTATAAATTATTGAACCTCATCACCTATTTCACGGCAGGCGAAAAAGAGGTCAGGGCCTGGACGATACCGCTCGGCACGAAAGCAGCTCAGGCTGCCGGTGTGATCCATTCGGATTTTGAAAAAGGATTCATCCGCGCAGAAGTAATTAAATACGCAGATTACGTCGCATTAGGATCGGAACATGCCGTGAAAGAAGCAGGAAAATTAGGGGTTGAAGGTAAAGAATACACTGTAACTGACGGAGATATTATGCACTTCCGCTTCAATGTATAACCCCGTTGAAATTTAATTTTCAATTAGCAGGAAGGCCATTTCGTTCATTTTGACAAAATGGCTTTCCTGCGAGTTTTTTTGAAAATTAACTTTCGCCGTTAGAGCCTTTTTTAATGACATTGATTTTGCCGTCTTCGCCGTACAGCTCTTTTGACTTTTTATTGTAAGCCATTGCAGCTTCTTCCGCGGTGGCAAACATACCGATGTGAACCGATTTCCTGTTAATGGAGATAACTGCTCTGTAACGGTTGTTTTCTTTGTACACTCCGGTGTAACCAACTTTGCTGCTGGTTTTGCGCTGGCGGCTGGCCACAGACCTTGATCGCCAAACCAGGTTTTCCAACCGGCAGTCGAGTTTGTTGCCATTCCTTGCGCCGACGAGATTTTTGGTTTTGCTCCTTTGGTCTGCAAGAAACTTTTCAGCGATCAGCTTGTGGAGGTAAATCGTTTCGGTTTTGTAACCTCCTTCAGCTTTTTGCCAGGTTTTTTGAAAAACGGCACAACCACTCGAGTGCCTTCTGATGTTGTTGATGAAATCAACTTTCTTCAAATAGGGATCTGATGTCAGGTATTCATAGACTTTATCGTCCACGATTACATTGTCATCTGCATTTTTGAGTTTGATTTTGTATAACACGCTCTCTCAAATTTTGTAGTGATATAATAAAGATTAAATACCGGGAAAACTTTGTGTGTTTTCTCGTATGAGTAAAGATATAAAAAATCTAAACATTGTTAGGTTGTTTCCTGATTGAATCTTTATTCAAAAAATTTTTTAGGGTCTGTTTTTCAAATGCTGATCGTTTTTTTTCGGCTGAAAATTTTCCAGTAATTTAACAACCTGAAAACAAAATACTACTTGTTTTTTCATTTCCAACATTTTTTATAAAAAAAATTAAAAAACAAGATGTTATAAATTTTTTTCACACCGATTATTTCTGTTCTTTGCAGCGACAATGCAGTACTCTTTTCAATCCAAAAAGTATCACGGACTATTTGAAATAATTCCGTAAGCGTCTGAAAAATAAATGTTTGCAAAGGTTTATTCAGACAAAAACCAATCATTCAGTTTTTAAAATGCAGTACGAATTATTCATCCGAAGGTGTTTTGACCTGGCCAGGCTCGGAAACGGCAAAGTATCGCCAAACCCAATGGTAGGAGCCGTCATCGTTTACAAGGATCGCATCATTGGCGAAGGTTTTCATACCGCTTATGGCCAGGCACATGCCGAAGTCAATGCCATTGCTAGAGTAAAAAAAACAGACAGGAACTTGCTGAAAAAAGCCACGATTTTCATTTCCCTCGAACCCTGTAATATTTATGGAAAAACCCCGCCATGTACCGAACTGATCATCCGGGAGAAAATCCCTTTTGTTGTATTTTCCGGTTTTGATAAAACCCCCGAAGTTGATGGTAAAAGCGTGGAAATTTTACGCAAAGCGGGTTGCCAGGTGAGTTACGGCTTGTTGCAAAAGGAAGGCAATTGGCTGGCTGCCTTCAGGAATGTTTTTGTTATCCAAAAAAGACCGTACATCATTTTAAAATATGCTCAGTCTCAGGATGGATTTATCGGCAAACAAAGTGAAACAGTCTGGTTGACCAATGCTTTTTCAAAAAGACTGGTACACAAATGGCGGAGCGAATCCGGCGCCATTCTCATCGGCACAAATACCGCAGCAACCGATAACCCGCAACTGACAAACCGCCTGTATTTTGGCAATTGCCCTTTGCGGATCATACTCGATAAAAATCTCAGGTTGAGCCGATCACTGAATATTTACGACGACTCGGTCCCTACCTGGATCATCACCGAAAAAAGTGATAATGACAAGACCTATGAAAAAACGCGATTCATAGATATTCAATTTGATAAAAACCTGATTTACAATTTATTGGATCGGCTGTATGAGCAAAAGATCAATACACTTTTCGTGGAAGGCGGCGCTTCGGTTCTACAATCATTTTTAAATCCGGGGCTTTGGGATGAAGCCAGGGTTTTTATCGCCCCCGGGTTTTTACAAAACGGGATCAAAGCGCCTCTCCTGCCAATCGCTCCTGATGAAAAATACGATATTGGCTCTGACCAATTGTTTGTGTTCAGAAACCCCCAATGAGTGATTCACAAAAAATAACAGATTAATATTTTGCTACATATATTTAGCATGATTTTTGGCTGCATTCCCTTAAAAGTTAATCTTTTATTAAAGTAACCAGCCCTCATGCCAGGCGGTTTGCATATTTTGTTTTAGAAAAAATATTTTTGTTACTTCGCATCGAGATTGAACATAAAAACAGGATAATGAGAAAACTTGGATTGTATATTTTAATAAGTTCTATTCTTCTTTCGGTTTACTCTTTCACTTTTTATTACCCCGGAAAAAACCTGGCAGACGTCAATTGGATGACCTGGGACCAAGCCATGGAAATGACTAAAGTTGAAAAGAAAAAAATTATGATCCAGGTTTACACCAAATGGTGTCCCTGGTGCAAACAAATGGACAAAACTACCTTTGATAAATCGCATATTTCCGATTACCTCAATGAAAAATTTTACGCGGTTAAGTTCAATGCCGAACAAAAGGAACCCATTGAATTTCAAGGGAAAGTGTATAAATATGTTAATCCGGGAAATGGTAAAAGAGGGTATCACGAATTCGCTTCATTCCTCACCATGGGACGAATGTCTTATCCTTCAACAGTCTTTTTTGATGAAAATCTGAACTCCATACAGCCGATTCCAGGATATCAGGATGCCCAGACTTTTGAAATGATCGCTACATATTTTGGCGACGATTTTTATAAAAAAGTGCCTTGGGAAACGTATGAAAAAACTTACGTTCCGATCAATAAAGCTCAGTTTACTTCCGACTAATACGAAATATTAGTCCAATAAAAAAAGGTGATGGACCTGTAGTTCATCACCTTTTTTTATTGGGATTTTCTGATTAAAACCATCCTGATTTTTTACCACTACCAATACCCAGTACTCCCAAAATACCACGCGTCAGTTCCCTGGCAACGGTGCGCCCGATCTGCCGCGTTGTCGTATTGCTGATCACTTTTTCAAAAGTGCTTTTTTCGCTGCTGCGTGATCTGGGTTTTGTAGCTTTTTCCTGTAACTCTCGGCGCTCAGCCTGGAGCTTTTCGTCGTGTGCTTTTTCAATCTTTTCATTCAAAATCTCATAAGCGCTTTTCCGGTCGATGACCTCTTCATATTTGGCGATAAGCCTGGATTTGCGAATTATGCTGTCGATCTCTGAATCGCTTAAAACATCCATCCTCGATTGAGGCGCCCTCAGCATGGTGTGAACCAGCGGCGTAGGAATACCTTTTTCATTAAGGGTTGTCACGATGGCTTCTCCGATGCCTAGTTTTGTCAGCAGATTTTCAGTTTCGTAATATTCGGTCAAAGGATAGTTTTCTGCGGCCATCTTGATCGACTTGCGATCTTTTGCCGTAAAGGCCCGCAAAGCATGCTGGATTTTTAGCCCCAACTGGCCGAGCACTGCCTGTGGAACATCGTCGGGATTTTGGGTAACAAAAAATACTCCCACTCCTTTTGACCGAATGAGTTTGATGACAGATTCGATCTGGTCTAACAAGGCCTTCGATGCTTCGCTGAAAACCAAATGCGCCTCATCGATGAAAATAACCATTTTGGGCTGTTCGAGATCACCCTCCTCCGGAAAAATGGAATACACTTCTGCCAGGAGTTGCAACATAAAAGTTGAAAACAATTTGGGTTTATCCTGGATGTCTGTGAGCCGGAGGATCGATACGATGCCCTTTCCATTTTCATCGAGGCGGCACAGATCTTCGACGTCAAATGATCTCTCACCAAAAAAAATATCAGCGCCCTGCTGCTCCAGTTCCACGATCTTCCGGAGGATCAAACCGACACTGGAAGAAGATATCATGCCGTATTCCTGTTCGATTTGATCCTTTCCTTCGTTGTTTAAAAACTGAAGCGTCTTTTTAAAATCCTTCAAATCCAGGAGCGGGTAATCGTTGTCATCACAATATTTGAACAATACTGCAACGACACCTGCCTGGGTATCGTTCAAGCCCAGAATTTTTGAAAACAAAATCGGACCGAACTCAGTTACAGTAGCTCGCAATCGAATACCTTTTTCACCTGAAAGTGATAAAAACTCCACAGGACTGCTGTCCGGCTCGAATGGAAATCCGATCTTTTCATGGCGTTCGACGATCTTTGGATTGTTTTCACCCGGCACGGCAATGCCGCTCAAATCTCCCTTCACATCCATCAACAACACAGGAACACCTTTGGCAGAAAGCTGCTCGGCAATGATCTGCAAGGTTTTGGTTTTGCCGGAACCGGTAGCGCCAGCGATCAGGCCATGCCGGTTCATCATTTTCATGGGGATTTTTACAAAGGCGCCGGTTATCACCTCTCCATCGAGCATTGCGCCGCCCAGTTCGAAGGATTCTCCTTTAAAGGTGTACCCTTTTTCAATGGTTTGAATAAAACTTTCTCTTTTCGACATATTTTTTATTTTAATGTTGTAAACCAGCTACGCAATTATAAAAATCATTTTTGCGTATTCCAGCTTCTCACGCGCAATTCGTATTTTTTATCATTGAATTTCCAAAGCGAAATATCCAACGAACTTTCAATTTGCTCTTCCGGCTCATCATCAAATAACTGATAGAAAAAATCAATGCCTGTGGCTTCCTCCACTTTATCTATCGTCACTGCGTAATCCTGTACTTTTTTGTTGCTGATTTCATTTGGCATGATGAAGCCAATTCCTTTGATATCGGGGCTTGAAATGTCCAGGATCACTTTGTAAAATTCATCGGGCACCGAAACGTTGTTTTCGCCGATCTTTTCGCGGATATTTTGAGCGAGTACCGGCCCTGTAACCACATAAAGCCTGTCAAATTCCCTTGCCCAATCCCGCGTTAGCTCTTCAAGTTCGCGCCAGATCCCTCCATTGAAATTTTTGATTTGCGGAGAAATATTGGTCATGTAAAAAGATTCGGACATTGCCTCTGTGGAAAAGGCCATGTCGCCCGCTGGCGCCAGGTGTCCGCGGTCATAGCCCGTTCCGGTATAATCCTTCGGAGAAGCGGAGGCTTTTCTGACTTTTGGATCCGGCCTGAAGTCGCCGGTTCGGTTTACGTTCGGCATCGCCAGTTTTTCTCGCGTGAGTTCGTAAGCCACCCATTCTGCCTGCTCGTGTTCCTCAACGTAAGATAATGTGAAATAACTTCGCCGGATGATCTCACCAGTAGTTGAAGTTGGCAAAAATATCTCCGGATCAGGCGTATTGGCATCCGAACCGTTACGCAACATATTTTCCACTTTTTCAATGGATTCGGAAAGGTTTTTTGTGCCGCCTGTAAACCGGTTGAAAACATAAAATAAACCGCCAATCAACAAAACGAACAGTCCTGCTTTGAACACCATCCCACCGCTGTCGGCTCTCCTGTTTCTGCTATGATTGGTTCTGAATTTTGCCATTTGTATTGATTTCAGTGTAATTTTTTCATTTGTGTAAAAATAGCATTTTTTCAATTCAGACCGAGCTTTTGGTCGTGAGGATAAATTCAATTGACGAGCTTTCCGGAAATTATTGTTTCTTTACATTTATAGAAAAACACTGGAACGAGAAAATAAAACATTGATCGCAATAAAAATGACTTACTTAAAATTACAGTGGTTTTTGCTGGGGTTTGCAATGGTATCCGGCTATGTTTCTATTGCCCAAATTGTCAATCCAATTGCAGGAGCACGCGGCCTGGCTATGGCCGATGCTTCCGTAACTTTCAATGACATCAACAGCGTTTTCAGCAACCAGGCGGGCTTGGCCATGATCGAACGCACAGAAGTCATGCTGTTCGCAGGGCAAAAATATTTTGCTGACGAGATTCGCAATTTTTCATTGGCTTATGCCCAGCCCACAAGCTTCGGCACTTTTGCATTGAATCTTCAATATTACGGATTCGAAGGGTACAACGAACAAAAGATCGGATTCAATTACGCCAGAAAATTGAGTAAAAATCTTAGCCTCGGCGGACAAATTTATTACCTGGGGTACCGGATACCGGAATATGGCAACCGCGGTTTGCTTTCTGCTGAAATCGGACTGCGGTCCCTTGTCACTGACGAAGTGATTGTCGCTGCACATATTTCCAATCCTGTCAGGGTTGAAAACGCAGAAGATGAAAAAATACCCACGATATTTAATATCGGCGTGGCTTATATCCCTTCAAAAAAAATAACGATCAGTGCTGAAGCTGAAAAGGAAATTGAATTTCCGGTAGCAGCCAGACTCGGACTGGAATATCAGTTGGCCAATCCCTTTTATGCCCGGCTGGGGGTTTCTACAGGCCCGGTTTTGTTCAGCTTTGGCATGGGGTTTCAACTCAAGGAAAGTTTTACGATCGATGCCGCCGCCAGCTACCACCAAACACTGGGATTCTCCCCTGCCCTCGCGCTGCGATTTGCATTTGATAAACAAAAGTGATCCCCTGAATCCAAAAGCAGAACAAGCCATGTTTTTGACCATCGTTTCCGCAACACCTTTTGAGATCAGCCCGATCCATGAATTTTTAAAAACACATTTTGAAGAAAAAAAGGCGAATACTTTTCAGAAAGATGAAGTAGTCGTCCAAATCGTAGTCACGGGAGTTGGAATCCCTTGTACGGCCTATAGTCTGGGGCAGTATTTTAGTTTTGTCAAACCCGATCTCGTTATAAATGCCGGAATTGCAGGAGCATTTAATAATGAGAAAGTAAAAATTGGAGATGTTGTGAATGTCGTTACCGAACGATTTGGCGATCTGGGAATTGAACAATCGGATGGTGTATTTGAAGATGTCCACGAGGCGGGATTGATCGGCTCAAATGAATTTCCTTTTGAAAACGGGAAACTCTCCAATCCAACCATAAAAAGTCATCATTTCCTTCCATTGGTCAACGGCCTGACTGTCAACAAAGTACACGGGGCCAAATCAAGCATCGCCGCAATAATTTCGAAATACGATCCGGATGTAGAAAGCATGGAAGGCGCCGCCTTTTTCCTGGCGGCATTGAATGCCAAAGTTGAATTTCTGGAGATCCGGGCAATTTCCAATTACGTAGAGCCGCGCAATAAAAACAATTGGAATATTCCGCTGGCTATTGACAACCTCAACCGGGTTTTGAAAGAAATGATAAATGCGTTTTGAACAAAATCAGTTGTTTTTGGAGTTTTGATAAGCCACTTCGAGTAAGATCACGCGGCTGTAATTTTGCAATCCTTCGGCAATTCCCTGGCTTTTTAAATAATTGTTGTATAAAAAATCTCTCGTGTCCGGGAAAAAATCCGGAAACCTGTCGAGATTGTCGTTGATGGATATAATGTCTTCGAGAATCCCTGGCGGCAGATTTTCCCGGATATTTTGATAGGCTTCCGGGAAGGCACGTTTATAGTTTGATGCCACAGATTTCCAATAAGAAAGCGAGGATGAATATTGGTAAAACGGATTGGCGGAATTCATGCCGGCATGTAAAGCGATAAAATTGCAGGCGCCCTCGTCGGTTATTCCGTAGCCATGAGCCAGTTCATGTGCCATGACGTTGGGAATTTGTAAGGGATGAAGGCCGGCATCGACATGGCATTCGCCAACCCAGGGCAAATACACCCCGGCAGTGCTGATGCGCAGGAGTATCCCTTTGGGTTTCAACAACCTGGCGCGTACCCTGCCGGGAGTTGGGAGTTCAAACGCTCGCAGCGTTTTGATGACTTCGGCGCGCATATCGTTTTCAAGGCCGGCGAGTTTGTAAGTTTGCTCATTTTTAGCAAGTTCAAATTTCGAGTAAGTTTCCGTCAGCAAGGCTGAAGCCCGCATGAATTCTGCATTCAACTGTTCGCGGCTCAACGGTTGAGGATCGATACCAAGTTGTTCCTCCAAAGGTATCCTGCAATAGTTGAAGCCCCAAAGCAGCAGGAAAAAGAAAACCAGGGCGCCCGCGAACGCGGCTAATGAAAAGATGAAATCTACGATACGCGATTTAAAAGACTTTTTTTTAGATTTGTTTTTTACAAACAGAAATATCCACCAACCGATCAACACAACAATTGCCAAATACAAAACGGGAACCGGAGACAAGGAAATAGTGTAATCGCCGAAATACCGGACAATGCTGAAAAACCCCCTGCTGTAGTAAGTTTCAACTGCTTCGGGGAAAAAGCCCAAAGCCGACCTCAAGAGGATCATGAAGCTACCCAGGACTATCCAAATCCAGCGACGATCTGTTTTGAAAATGCGGTTCATTGTTGTAATAAATATCTGTGAGATTTTTTTCAAATTAATATTCAATCGAAAGATTTACAGCTTTGTTGCACCCAAATTCAGGAAAATGAAATACGGAATTTCTTATTTGTTTTGTCTCTACATCGTCTTTTTCGGACAATCATGCGATAGCAGGATACATTCCGGATCAGATGCAGAACACACCGAAGCAATCGATAGTTTCGAGTCAGCATTGCCGCACGGCACGGCATTGCCTTCAACGGAATTATCCGACGAAGATCGTTTAAAATTGGCAAAAGCAATTGGAAAATCAGCCAAACTTATCTCCCTCGACAGCCTGCAAAATATCATAAAAAATGATAGCAGCGGCTGGTGTCTATATCAATTCTGGAACCTCGATTGCCTGGACTGCCTGAAGATCAATGAAAGCCTGAAAACGCTGACCAGCCCGCCCGAACAACTGAACATCAAGGTGAAATATATCAACACACGCGGTTTGTATCCCGAACAGGTGAACGAATACATCCGCGAAAAGGGGATAGCCGAAGAAGTGTTTACCGTTTCGACAGATACGCTCGACAATTGGACTTATAAAATTGATTCGTCGTGGGATGGGAACCTCCCTGCATTTTTGCTGGTCAATCACCTTGACGGAACAAAACTGTTTTATCAGCAAGAGTTTTCAAAGGATGAGTTGCAGGCTATTTTGGAAACGCTGACGCTTTGAGCCGATCAATGTAAATCATCCTCGATAAAAGCCCAGAGTTTTTTGCATCAAATTTGTTTCGTTTGGAATTGTAGCTGGTCAGACCAAAGCAACTTTAAAGAATATATTTATCTTTGCAACCATTGCACAATCATTTGTGTTTAACATCCACAATCAACAATTTTTAAAAATTCATAAATTATAAAAGATCATGGCATTTGAATTCACGGATAGCAATTTTAAGGAAAAAGCTATTGATTCTGGCAACATTACAGTCGTTGATTTTTGGGCGGAATGGTGCGGCCCATGCAGAATGGTCAGCCCGATCATCGAAGAGTTGGCCAATGAATACGGCAACGGAAAAGTTTTGGTTGGAAAAGTCAATGTTGACCACAACCCTGAAATTTCTACGAAGTACAACATCCGGAGTATTCCCACCATATTGATACTGAAAAACGGCGAAGTCGTCGATAAACATGTCGGCGTGACTACAAAGCAAAACCTGACGAATAAAATCGAAGCCCTGCTTCAATAAAGATCGAAAAAATTATATTTTCAAGCCCTTGTTTTGAATACCAAACAAGGGCTTTTTATTTTGCCGCAACAGTTCAATTCATAATGCGTTTCTTAAATTTAGGGGTTAGGGGTTAAGGGATAGGAGCACATTAACAAATGAACAAATCTCCTTTTATAAAAATAAAAAAAACAGCATGAACCTACTTGAAAATTATGATGTAAGAGATCTTGGAAACCTGGAATTGCTGGCAAAACAGGTCGTGGAAGGTTTTATCATTGGTTTACACAAAAGCCCCTTTCACGGTTTTTCGGTCGAATTTGCCGAACACCGGTTGTACAACCAGGGCGAATCGACCAAAAATCTCGACTGGAAAGTTTATGCCCGTACAGATAAACTTTTTGTAAAACGATTCGAGGAGGAAACCAACCTGCGATGCCAGATCGTGGTGGATGCTTCTTCTTCCATGTATTTTCCGGAACTGACCAAAAACTCAAAGGATTATACCAACAAGCTGAGGTTTTCTGCACTCTCGGCGGCTGCATTGATGTATCTTTTGAGAAAACAAAGGGATGCATTCGGACTGAGTATTTTCGACGATGAAGTTCAAAACCATACCCGATGCAAATCCAGCACTTCGCATTATCGCCTCATGCTGACTTACCTTGAAAAACTGATCAATAGCCCCGAACGCAACAAAACGACCTCTGCCGCTGATGCTTTGCATCAAATAGCCGACAGCATCCACAAACGCTCGATGGTAATGATCTTCAGCGATATGTTCGACAAAAGCGAAGACCCCGATCTATTGTTCTCGGCTTTGCAACACTTAAAACACAACAAACACGAAGTCATTTTATTTCACGTAACGGATAAATCCAAAGAAATTGATTTTGAATTTGAAAACCGGCCATATATCTTTATCGACATGGAAACCGGCGAAAAAGTTAAGCTGCAATCCAACCAGGTGAAAGATCATTATGTGGAACACATGAAAACATACATTGAAAATCTGAAGGTGAAGTGTTTGCAATATAAGATCGATTTTGTGGAAGCCGATATTCATAAAGGTTTCCGTCCAATATTACAAGCCTATCTTGTGAAGCGGAGCAAAATGGCAACCTGAAACCACCTGACTGCAAAACAAAACAATCATGATAAAACTTAACGAAATACCCACTACCCCACCCGATGGCGCTGAGAAAAAGAGTTTCAAGGATAAAACCAACCTGCTCGCGCGGGAAATTGCTGATCTGAAAGAAGTATTGTACGCCGAAAAAAAGCACAGCCTGCTGGTCGTTTTTCAGGGCATGGATGCCAGCGGAAAAGACGGAACCACGCGGGAAGTGTTCAAGCGATGCAGCCCTGCCGGCACCAATTATTATGCGTTTAAAAAACCTACTGACGATGAGTTCGACCGTGATTTTTTGTGGCGCGTTCACAAGCATACGCCGCGAAAAGGAGAGATCACGATTTTCAACCGCTCGCACTACGAAGATATTCTCATCCAAAGGGTTCATGGGTGGATCAGCGATAGCCATGCAAACCAAAGACTTAAAGCGATCAACGATTTCGAGCAACTGATCTCCCACGACAACAACACGCACATCCTTAAATTTTATCTCCACATTTCTGCCGAACGACAACTCGTGAAATTACAGGAACGCATTGACAATCCTTTAAAAAATTTCAAACACAATCCGGGTGATTGGGAAGAAAGAAAACTTTGGAACAAATACATGGATTGTTACGAAAAAGCCATCAATGGTTCTGTGATCCCCTGGCATATCATACCCGTCGATGTAAATTGGTACAGAAACTATTGCGTTGCAAAAATTGTAGCTGAAAAACTCAGGGCTTTGCAAATGAAATACCCAGCGTTAAAGAAAAAAATCTAAAATGCTCACGAAGGTCAGAGTCGATAAATGGTTGTGGAGTGTAAGGATCTTCAAATCGAGATCGCTCGCAACCGATGCCTGCAAATCCGGAAAGGTAAAGATCAACGGCGTTGCAATAAAGCCTTCATTTCTCATCGAACGCAATCAAACCCTGGAGGTAAGGAAAGAAGGTTTCAACCTCGTTTTCAAAGTAATCGATCTGCTTGATAAGCGCGTTTCAGCCACACTCGCTGCACCCTGTTATGAAAACCTGACTCCCGATGATGAGCTGAACAAATACAACGAATGGTATATTGGAAAAGGCGCTCCTGAAAAACGGGCAAAAGGCGCTGGCCGCCCGACAAAAAGAGAACGCAGGTCGTTGGATGATTACAAAAACAAAAGATTCTAAAACTTTCCGGCCATTTTTTTAAAACTCCCCGCAACTTCCATGTCTTTGGAATCCTTCTCATACTTGTAAAAACCTTCGCCGGATTTTCTGCCCAGCTTGCCGGCAATCACCATGTTGACGAGGAGCGGGCAAGGTGCATATTTTGAATTGCCAAAGCCGTTGTACAACACATTGCAAATAGCCAGACAAACATCCAATCCGATAAAATCGGCCAATTGTAAAGGCCCCATCGGATGTGCCATTCCCAATTTCATCACCGTGTCGATCTCCTCCACTCCGGCCACGCCTTCGTAGAGCGCATAAATGGCTTCATTGATCATCGGCACTAAAATCCGGTTGGATACAAAACCCGGATAATCGTTCGCTTCCACAGGAACTTTTCCCAATTTTTTGGACAACTCCATGATGCTTTGCGTTACGGCATCGGAGGTGGAATATCCGCGGATGACTTCGATCAGTTTCATCACAGGCACGGGATTCATAAAGTGCATGCCGATTACCTTTCCCGGGCGTTTTGTGGAGGCGGCAATTTTTGTAATAGAAATAGAAGAGGTGTTCGTTGCGAGGATGGCATGTTCCGGCGCGTTGTCATCGATCGTTTTGAAAATTTTCAGCTTGAGATCAATGTTTTCCGTGGCAGCTTCCACCACGAGATCGGCTTGTTTTACAGCCTGCTCTGTGTTCGTATTCGTTGTCAAATTGGACAAGGTTGTCGTTTTTAATTCTCCGGTGATCTTTCCGGCGGTGACCATTCGCTCCAGGTTTTTATCAATCGTAGCCATTGCCTTTGAAAGCGCAGCTTCCGAAATGTCAGCCAAAATTACCTCGAATCCATTCATGGCAAAAACATGCGCGATTCCGTTACCCATGGTTCCGGCACCAATTACAGTGATATTTTTCATTTTTCCTTTGTGTTTTTTATGGTAAAAATTCATTGCCGCAATTCAAGCCGACAAAATTAGCAATATTTCATAAAAATTCAGAAGCTGCCGCGAGCTGTTGGTATTTTCATCCAACCTGTCAAATCGTAAATCAATTTAGCGTTCTGCGTCGATCACCGAGATCAGCGGGACTTTTTTTTAATAGTCAATCAATTGCACAGAATTGATCAGAAAGCGAAAACTTCCTTGGAAAGTTTTAAAAACAAATGCGCCGTCCCCTACCCTTTCTGTTTCTAAAAAAAATCTGGCAGCTTAAAAGCCAATCCGGCTTTTTCATGATTTCTTTGAGGCATGTTTTTTAGTTATAAAATCCTGGCAGGAAAATTCCGGCTGAGTAAAATAATATTGAAATATCGAACAGGAAAACAGAAATCCCCAGGCTCGAAGACCACTTTTTGAGACCGCGCAGTGTATATTTCCCAAATCCACTACATTTGCATTCTAATCAAAAAACTCAAAAACCATGATCGTGGTAGCTGACGGCGGTTCTACAAAAACAGATTGGAGGATAATCGACCGCAATGGAGATCGATTGCATCGCAGCACCAATGGCTTCAATCCATTTTTTGTCAATGCTGAAACCATTACAGCGGAATTGCAGCAGCATCTTGCAACGGAATTTCCTGTGCAGCGAGCCAAAAAAGTTTTTTTCTATGGAGCGGGATGCTATGATTTTGTGCGGTGTGCTGTGATTGAAAAAGGTTTAAAACCAGTTTTCACAGATGCGACCATCCATGTCGAAAGTGATATGATGGCTGCCGCCCGCGCCACTTGCAATAGCAAGCCGGGCATTGCCTGTATTCTGGGTACCGGCTCCAACAGTTGTCTGTTTGACGGAGAAAAGATCATCGATCAAATCCCAACACTTGGGTATCTGCTGGGCGATGAGGGGAGCGGAAGCCACTTGGGGAAATTGCTCATCCAAAGCTATTTTTATAGAGAATTGCCCAAAAAACTGGCGATCGATTTTGAAAAAAAATATCCCCATAAAAAACAGGAGATCATCGAACTGACCAACGACAGGCAACGCGCGAATGTGTTCCTGGCTTCTTTGGCTACCTTTATTTCCGAACACATCGCGGAGCCGCAAATGCAAGGATTGGTTTATCGGTCATTTTCAGAATTAATTTCAAGGCACGTGAAAAAATATGAAGGACATTTTACGCTTCCGGTGCATTTTACAGGCTCCGTCGCTTTTCATTTCAAAGAAATTTTACACTTGGTTTTGAAAGATCAACTGCTCCGTCCGGGCAAGGTGATCCAAAAACCAATTGACAACCTCGTTGAATACCATCTTGCTCAAAAACAATAACATTTTCATTTTTTAACTGTGCAATTGTAAAGTTCAAAACCATGAAATCCGATATCAAACGCATAGCAGTCTTTACTTCCGGAGGAGATGCCCCCGGCATGAATGCCGCGATCCGGGCAGTCGTCAGAACTGCCATTTTCCATGATCTGCACATTTTCGGAATATCGCGTGGCTTCGAAGGGATGATCCAGGGCAGTATCAAACGCCTGGAAACCAAAGATGTCGGCAATATCATCCATCGCGGCGGAACTATACTGAAAACTGCGAGGAGCGAGGCTTTCTTAACTCCGGAAGGCAGAAAAAACGCTTATGAAAGTTTGTTGGCGCATGACATCGACGCCTGTATCGCCATCGGTGGCAACGGCACTTTTAAGGGGGCGGAAGTTTTTGCGAAAGAGTTTCCAATACCTTTCATCGGAATTCCCGGAACCATCGACAACGATCTTTTCGGCGCAGATTATACCATAGGGTTCGATACGGCGATCAATACCGCAGTGTCGGCGGTTGACCGTATTCGCGATACCGCTGATTCGCACAACAGGTTGTTTTTTGTGGAAGTCATGGGACGTCATAGTGGTTTCATAGCGCTCAACACGGGCATTGGCAGCGGCGCCGGAAATGTGCTGATCCCCGAAAGCGATTTTTCGCTCGACGATCTCGTCACGAATCTTAAAAAAGGAGCCAAACGAAAAAAACTGTTCAGCCTCGTCATTGTAGCGGAAGGCAATAAAAATGGCGATGCCACCGAGATTGCCCGAAAGATCAAAGAAAAATTCGATTATTATGATATCAAAGTAGCCATCATCGGTCACTTACAGCGAGGTGGCTCCCCTACCTGCCTGGACAGGGTACTAGCGAGCAGGTTAGGCTTTGCAGCTGTAGAAGCTTTAATAAAAGGTGAAAAAAACATCATGGTCGGAATCGTAAACAACAAAGTGAAATACACCACCTTCAATGATGCCGTAAACAAAGAAAAATCCATGGATCGGGATCTGTTGCAAATGACTTATATTCTTGGGTTGTAGTTTTTTGTTTGTGGTTTGTGGTTTATATGTTATCCATTGGCTGGCCGTTTTTCTTCATTGTTATAAAAAAGGAACAAAGCCAGCGGTATCAAAAAATGCGGACTGCGGTAAGCCGCTTCAAACCACCATTGGTGCAAAGATGACCAAAAGAAATCGAGATAAACATTTGCCCAGATTCTGGCGAAAGTCGTTGCAACTCCCCAAAGAATTGCATACGCCAGGATGTATTTCGATACGCGAAAGGGAAAGAAAATGGCGATAGCAATGACAAAATCCAGGATTCCCGCCAGGTTCAAAACCCGCAATGCGTTTGTTTCGCTGATCCCTAAAATATTGATAGTCATATCCGTAAATTCTCCTGGCCGAGGGTAATAATTGATCGCGTATAAGCCGTGGCAGGCAAAGGTCAGTGCGATGGTTATTTTTATAAAAAAGATCAAACGCTGGTCGAAAGCTCCGTTCCGAACCAAAAGTAAAAGAAAAACCGGTGTGGAAAATTGTAATGAATATTCAAAAAACTGCCCCAGGCTGAAGAATTTTTCTTTGCAATACAAGGCCGCCAGGAAGATCAAACTGATCGATCCCATGACCATAATTACTCCTGAAATGGTTTTCAAGTTTCGAATGAAAAGACACGCGATCGCGCAAAGCAGGTAAAACCACCCTGTACTTTTTATCAATGTCTGGATTTTGCTGTCGTACTCAGGGTTTGTCAGGTATTCCTGCCAGGTGATGCCGAAAAGGGATTCAATGATCCATTTCATCCAGCGCTCATCCCAAAGCAGGTCGCGAAAGGGAGCATCCCAAAATAAATGCTGCCAGGCCCTGCCCAGAAATACGCAAAAAGCAGCAGCTTGCACGATTGTCACCAGCCTGGAAAAAGTTTTATCCGCCATGATACCTGCCGCATCGTGCAGTATTTTTTTAACTTTGAAAAAGGATGCCAGACCTATCCCGCCATCAAGCGGGATTTCAGCAACTCAACAACTTAATCAACAAAACTTGTCCTCCCGCTGAAGAAGTAAGTGGGAAAGGTCGGGATCAGCAAAACTTGTGACCCCGACAGGTCGGGGTTATTAACAAATTAGCAAATCGACAAATGAGTTTTATTATCGTATATATTACGTATGCAACCGAAAAAGTTGCCCAGAAAGTGTCCAACTATTTGGTGGAAAATAAATTCGCAGCCTGTGCGAATATCTTTCCGATAAAAAGTGTCTATTGGTGGAAGGCAAGTGTCCAATCGGAAAATGAATGGGTTGGAATTGTGAAAACGATACCTGAAAACTGGGAGGCCTTAAAAAGTGAAGTAGAAAATATCCACCCCTACGAAGTGCCCTGCATCATGAAGTTTGAGGTGGAAGCCAATGATGCTTATGAAAACTGGATCAGGGATTCGGTCGAATTAAAAAGCTAAGATTTCACCCCTTCGTTCATCAGGTATGCTTTCAGGAAGGCATCGATATCGCCATCGAGTACCGCATCGGTGTTGCTCGTTTGATAATTGGTGCGATGGTCTTTCACTCTTTTGTCATCCAGCACATACGAGCGGATCTGGGCACCCCACTCTATTTTCGTTTTGGTGGCTTCGATCTTGTCTTTTTCTTCCTGCTTTTTTTTCAGTTCCAGTTCGTACAGCCGCGAGCGTAGCATTTGCAAGGCTTTATCGCGGTTTTTGTGTTGCGAACGTTCCTGCTGGCATTCAGCGACGAGACCTGTGGGAAGGTGACGGACACGCACCGCCGACTCAGTTTTATTGACATGCTGGCCACCCGCACCGCTGGCGCGGAAAGTATCCCATTCGATGTCTGCGGGATTGATCTCCACTTCGATGGAATCATCCACCATCGGATGTACGAAGACAGAGGCGAAGGAAGTCTGGCGTTTGCCTTGTGCATTGAAGGGACTTACTCGGACCAGGCGGTGGACGCCGTTTTCACCTTTGAGGTAACCGTAAGTGTAATCGCCGATAATTTCGATGGATGCTGATTTGATGCCAGCCACATCACCATCCTGCCGGTTGAGTTCCGCCCATTTGAAACCGTGTTTTTCCGCCCACATGGAGTACATGCGCAGCAGCATCTCCGCCCAGTCGCAACTTTCGGTTCCGCCTGCTCCGGCATTGATCTCAAGGATACAATTCAGTTCATCCTCGGGCTGGTTCAGCGTGGATTTGAATTCCAGTTCTTCGATCTCGTGAAGCGCTTTTTCATAATTTTCATCCACCTCCTCTTCCGTAGCTTCGCCTTCTTTATAATAATCGTAGAGCACCTCAATATCCTCAATCATGGATTTGAGCGCCTGGTAGCCGGCTACCCAGTTCTTATCAATTTTCAGGGATTTGAGCAGAGTTTGCGCCTTTTCAGGATCATTCCAGAAATCCGGATCCTGTGAAAGTTGTTCTTTCTCTTCGATCTGTATCAGCCGTTTATCGACGTCAAAGATACCTCCTTATCAAAAGCAACCGCTCTTTTAGTGTTTTTAATTGTTCTAATGTCATGGCGCGAAATTATGAAATAGATTTTAGATTTTAGAATTTAAAAATCGTGTCTAATACGATATTAAACTACAAACAACAAACTATGAACTACCTAAGAGCACAATTCCCTTTATCTCGTAAAATTGTCAGATTGCGGGCAATGTTTCAGTAAGTTTGTGTGTAATTTTACATTTAGAAAAATAAGCAATATTATAACCCAATATCCGGTATTAAACTCTTCTATGAAAAAACGGTGTTTCATCAAAAGTCTTTCTTTTGCAACTTTCCTTTTGACGTTGTTGTGGAATGCAGCTTTGCAGGCGCAACGACTTGATCATCAACTGGGGATCATCACAGTTCAGCTTAAAACTTCGGCTGATATTGAACAAGTTATAACGGAAAATCGTATTTTTTTTCAAAGAGAAACTGAAATACGCAACGACCGCCTGGTTTCCGAGCCATTCCGGATATGGAACATCGCATTCAACCACAACAAAATCAACGAATTTGATTTTTTAAAACACCTGCGCCAGCAACCCCTGATCGAAAACGCTCAGTTTGATTTTTTTCTCGAAGAAAGAAATGCACCTAACGACCTCTTTTATTCTGCGCAATATTTTTTGAAAAATACCGGCCAGAATGGCGGAACCCCCGGAGTGGACCTCGATGCCGAACTCGCCTGGAATACTACCACCGGTGGCGTAACGCTCAATGGAGATACCATTGTCCTTTGTATCATCGATGAAAATTTTGATTACCTGCACGAAGACCTTTACGGCAATTTGTGGATCAATCACGACGAAATTCCCGATGATGGAATTGATAATGATGGAATTGGCTATCCTGATGACTACTTAGGCTGGAATGTGGTCGATTCGAGCGATAACATTGATAACAATGGCAGCCCGGGCGATCACGGAACCCAGGTGGCAGGCATCGCCGGCGCTAAAGGCAACAACAACACAGGCGTTTCCGGAATCAATTGGAATGTAAAACTAATGCTTGTCACCAGAGGATACCTGGAGTCACATGCCATAGCCGCCTATACCTACCCTTACCTAATGCGTAAAAAATACAATGAAACGAATGGCGCTAAAGGTGCGTTTGTAGTGGCTACGAACACTTCCTGGGGGGTAAATTACGGCACTCCTGCCGATGCTCCGGCATGGTGTGCCATATACGATTCATTAGGTTCTGTGGGCATTCTGAGCGCTGCGGCTACCGCGAACCTGAATATCAACGTGGATGAAGAAGGTGACCTCCCTACTACCTGCCCCAGCAATTTCCTGGTCACCACTACCAAAGTGGATAACACCGACAACCTGCCCTGGAATACGGCCTACGGCCCGATCAGCATCGATCTGGCTGCCTTTGGAAGGAATGTTTTTACGACGAAAGCAAATGACCAGTATGGTAATCTTTCGGGAACTTCCGCAGCTGCTCCCCAACTTGCCGGAGCTATCGCATTGTTGTATTCTACGCCATGCCCCAGTTTTATTGCATTGGCAAAAAACCAGCCCATGTCGGCGAGCCTTTTGGTGAAAGAATACATCATGGAAGGCGTTGATCCCAACCCCAATCTGCAAAACCTGACCGTGACCGGAGGGCGCCTGAATATTGCCAACAGCCTGCAATTGCTGATGAATGAATGTAACTACTCGGGTTGTTATCCGCCGTATTCCATTGTCATCAATGGAATTACCCAACATGCTGCTACGGTAAACTGGTTAACAGGGCTGGAAACGAATTCCGTAGGGTTGCGTTATCGGGCAGTGGGTGCACCTGATTGGATAACCTTGAGCAATATAACTTCTCCTTTCAATTTCAACTTTTTACTTCCTTGCACAAGTTATGAATTCCAACTGGTGTCAACGTGTGGTCCGCTTTGGAGTGACTATTCGTTGAGTTATGTTTTTCAAACAGCCGGCTGTTGTTCTGCGCCCTTGTCTGTCGCTGCTAATGATATTGGCGCCGAACAATTGGTTTTGGAGTGGGACGAAGTTCCGACGGCTAATTATTATTGCATTCGTTACCGTAAGACCGATGCTCCTTTTTGGAATGTATTTTATGTTCAGGAACCAATGATCCCCGTAACGGGACTGAGTGAATGTACAACCTACGAATTCCAGGTTCAAAGCATTTGCGGGATACAGACAAGCAATTATTCACAAAGCTATTTTGCAACAACTTCGGGATGTGGGGAATGTACGGAACTGCCATATTGTGCGGCCTCCGCAAGTCCCGTTACTTTTGCATGGATAGAAAGTGTAAAACTATATAATATCGATCATACTTCAGGAAACAGCCAGTCGGGGTATAGCGATTTTACAGAAATTTCCACTGCACTATACGCCGGACAAGGCTACGAAATACAACTCAAATCCAACAGCTATGTTCCTCCTTTCCCCGGCATTTTCAAAGCCTGGATCGACTTCAATCAGGACGGTCAGTTTAACGATTTTGATGAGTTGATCCTGCTTTCAAGCAATCCTGTGGTCAGTACAACAAAAACGATTTATATCCCAGCGGAAGCGAACATTGGTTCAACGAGAATGCGGATTGCTTTTTTACAACAGAATTCCGGCCCTTGCGGCCAAAGTGCATTCATCGGAGAATTTGAAGATTATTGCGTTGACATCCTGGAATTAACTGATTGTTTGCCTCCCATTGGTGTTCAATACCTCACTGATGATTCCAGTGTCGATATGAGTTGGTACGGCAATGTTTTAAATGACTCTTATTTGGTGAAATATAAAAAAGTGACGGATTCGGTATGGGAATACGCTGAAAGTCAGAATCCGGCATTGACGATCCCGGGGCTGAGTGAATGTACCAGTTACGAATGTGAAATTTATGCGATCTGCGACGGAGAGCCAAGCCTTCCGACCCCGCTTTATTATTTCAAAACAAAGGGCTGTGGCGCCTGCCTTGATTTCAACTATTGCCCGGCTAATAATGCCAATGCCTCTTTTGAATGGATCGAGAGGGTGCAGATTTCCACCCTCGACAATACATCCGGGAACAACGGCGGATATGCGCTTTTTTCCGATCACCTCGCCAACCTTGAAAAAGGAAGTCATTATCCTTTGATCATAACTCCGGGTTTTTCAAGTCCGGCTTTTGAAGGGTATTATAATGTCTGGATTGACCTCAACCAGGATGGCGTGTTGGATCAGGACGAAATTGTGTTCCAGTCAAACGCTCCGTCGAGCAATCCGGTTCAAGGTATCATCGCCATTCCAAAAGCTGCACTTTGCGGTTCTACCCGTATGCGGGTGATCATGAAATATTTGTCGGCGCCTTCATCAGCATGTGCCAGTGGATTTTTCGGGGAGATTGAAGAGTATTGTATCAATATTGTGGATAATGATAGCGAGGAATGCACAATGCCTTATGAAATAGGGATAGATACCATCAACCAATTCACCTCGATCAGTTGGGAGGAAGTTGCCGACGCCATTTCCTACAATGTTCGTTACCGGAAATCTGTGGAACCGGAAAACTGGATTTATATTTATTCCGCTGATAACCCTTACGCATTAAACCATCTGGAGGCGTGTACAAAATATAAATTCCAAATAAGAACGATATGCCCGCAAGGCGTAAGCCAGTTCACTGACTTGATGGAGTTCAAAACCTCCTGTGAAGTTTCCGTGAATTCGCAATCTTCCGAAGAAACAGAAACCTCCTTCCAGCTATACCCCAACCCCGCCGGCGAGAGGTTTTATCTCGACTTTACCTTACAAAAAGCGGCTGTGATCAATCTGGAACTTTTCGATGTCAGCGGAAAACTCGTTTCTAACTACAAATTTTCAACCTCCGCAGGAGATCACCGTAAAGAAATCGCCTTCAACAAAAATTCTCCCGAAGGCATGTATTTTCTGAAAATATCGCTAAACGGCCAACCGGCTTCTGTGCTCAAAGTCATTAAAGTGCATGGTTTATAGTTCGTGGTTTTCATAGACCAAAAACTATAAACCCATAAACCATAAACTTTTTTAATACACCTGCACTACTTCGACGTAAAACACGAGATCGGCTCGTTCCGGAATTACCGGCGGGCTTCCGGCTTCGCCATAAGCCAGCGTGTAAGGGATGAAAAGCGTTGCCTGGGTTCCGGTATTGAAAAGCGGAATGGCTTCATCCCAGCCGGCTATCACCTGGCCTCGCCCGACGCGGGTTGCAAAAGGATAGATTTTGCTGAAAGAATTATCAAAAGGGGTTCCGTCCATCAAAAAACCCGAATAATGTACTTTTGCAAAGCCGCCATCTTTTACCTTATCACCACTACCCTCCTTGTGAATGATGTATTGTAAACCGGATTCGGTGGTTTGCAACTGATCTTTTAATTGCCCACTTGAATAGAGATCGATCAGGGTTTTTACGGAATCTGCTACACTGTGTTCTCTTTCTTTGATTGCAGCCTGCTCCTTTTCGATAATATCTTTGGATTTGATGGAAAGCAACTTGAGGTGATACGAAAAATTATCCTGGTTGGTGACACCCTGAGGAAGTTGTTCGGGCGGAAAGGTATCCAGTTCCTGGAAAACAGTAAGGCTATCGCCGGGCGACATTAGGAACAACACATCGTAATCCGGTGGAACAGGTTTAGGAAGACCTTCCTTCGGTGGCAAAACTGCACTTTGCGGTTCGAGCATCAAATATGTGGAAGTTAACAAAAGCGTATCGTTTTGAAAAACGATATAGTGGTAAGTCACCTGGTCGCCAACCACGGGTTTCGGGCCTTCGTTTTTAATATGATGGACATATTTGTACCCTTCCGGGCTGATATTTTTATTTTGCTCGTTCGAATTGCAAGATGCCAGGAACAACAGAATAACAATGAACTGAAAAAATTTCATGATTAAAATTTTGGGTTTGATGAAAGGCCGGTAACTACTGAAGATCATCTGGTTAACATGTCTTTGTACTCCGGCAATACTTCTCTAAATTTTTTTACTGTGGTTTTCAGGCCGCTGAATGAAAAACCTCCGGAGGCATTTTTATGACCTCCGCCTTTAAAATGTTTTTTGGCAATTTCCTGGACGGAGATGTCGCCTTTGGAGCGAAGTGAAAGTTTGACGATGGTGGGTTGTTCGGTGATCAGGGCGGCGAGCCGGACGTTTTTGAGTTTCAAAAGATAATTGACGAGACCTTCCGTGTCGCCTCTTTGAATTTCAAATTTGTCGTAATCGTTTCTGCTGAGCGTGATAATACCGGTGTTATATTCTTCCAGTATTTCCATTCGATTGTTGAGGCAATGCCCCAGCAGCCGAAGGTTTTTTTCATTTAAACTATTGAAAAGCAAATCCTGGAGTTTCTGGTCATCCACGCCTCTGTCGATCAGGCTGGCAACGATCCTGAAAAGTTTTGAAGAAGTGCCGTATTTGAATGATCCGGTATCGGTAAGTATTCCTGTCAACAGACATTCGCCAATGGTAATGTCCAGGAATTTCAAGTCTCCCATCATTTCCATAAAATCGTAAACCAACTCGCTGGTAGAGCTGGCGTAAGGTTCGGAAATCTGGTAATCGGTTCGCAATTCAGGGTACAGGTGATGGTCGATCATGATCAAAGTTGCATCGCTGGCAGCATCAATGAATTCTCCTACCTTGTCCACCCGATCCAACGCATTATAATCCATACAAAAGATCACCTCGGCATTGCTCACAGCGTGTTCGGCGCCTTCGGGGTCCACATCGTAAATGATGATCTTGTCGGCATCGGGCATCCATGCGACGAAATCCGGATATTCCGATGGAAAAACTACCCTTACCAGATGCCCCCGTTTTTGTAAATAATGATACAAACTCAAAGAAGAACCTATGGCGTCTCCATCGGGGTTACGGTGAGAAGTAATCACTATATTTTTTGGAATGGCGAGCAGCGCCTTCAGTTGCGGTAAATTTTCCATCGATATGTTTAAATCAGGCTGCGAAGTTGCTATTTTTTGCGGATTAAACCAAAATAAAGTTGTTCAGGTTTAGACACAACAATTTAGATTGATTACTTTTGCACCGCCCTTTTAAAAACATCAAGAAAAGTAAATGAAATTTTTAGATTTTAGACATCAGATTTATGGAAAATGATGAAGTGTAGAAGGGTAAACAGACTAGAAACCAGCAACTAGAAACTTTTAACCTTTAAACTTAATCAAATGGCGGGAAAAAGAACTTTCACTATGATCAAACCCGATGCGGTAAAAGCAGGTAATATTGGGAACATCCTGGCGATGATAAATAATGCCGGATTCCGGGTCGTGGCTATGAAATTCACCAAATTGTCAAAAGAAAAAGCCGGTGAATTTTATGGTATCCACCGCGAGCGTCCGTTTTTCGGAGAGCTTGTTGACTTTATGACTTCCGGGCCTATCGTCGCGGCGATCCTCGAAAAAGAAAATGCCGTGGCTGATTTCAGAAAACTGATCGGTGCTACCAATCCTGCCGAAGCCGAAGCCGGTACTGTCCGGGCTTTGTACGCAAAAAATATCGGCGAAAATGCCATACACGGCGCGGACTCCGACGAAAATGCCATCATCGAAGGCAATTTTCATTTTGCAGGTACAGAAATGTTTTAGTATATTTGAACCGTAAACAAACTATAATCCCTTTCTATGAGGGACAAGCAGGTAAAATCTTCTCAAGGTTTTACCTGTTTTTTTATGCCTACTCCGTACTTCTGGAAAAGTAAACGTTGTTCAAAATATTCATTCCGTTAAGAACATACGAATACGACATTTCTGTTGTTTTTACCAAAAATATTTCGAAAGGATTTTGTTTCTTAAAATAAATTACCTATCATCGCAGTATAAAACGGAACAACAATAGGGAGCTAAAAACACTATACCTTCCTGAAAAGAGTTTTCCAACCAGAGATTTGTGCCTGCCTATAGGCAGGGTCGCGGGGAAATAATCCATGTCCATATTTGCATTCATCGATCGATGAATAGGTGAGCAATTACTACAAAGCGTAATAAAGACAATTTCACTCAATTGGTTGAGTGGATCAATAAACCTTGTTATTCCTGAACCAAGGTATTCCTGATGTTGGGAGTATAACATGTTGAAAGTTTATGTTTTGTTAATCTTATTTCCAAAAACCTATAAAAATTGTCAGTTATGAAAAATGATAATTCAGTTGCTTACCAAAAGTTACAAATCCGGTTAATCTTTTCTTTATTTTTTGCACTATTCACCTTATCTGCTTTTGCTCAATCAAGTGGATATCCCAATTGTGGGATTTATATACGTGATCAAGACTCCCTTCCGCCTTTCGAAGAAATTGCCTATGATCGTTTTGGAAATTGGTACACAAAAGAAGAACTTGAAACAACATGGAATGAATCATCATTGCCACTGGGTTGTCCATCCCAGGATGGATTTTTTTTATTAGCTTTTAACGGGGGTTTTTCTACTGACGAAGAACACACCATCTGTGCAGTGTTTTCTTATTTAGAAGAGGTGATTATTCCGACTTCTTCAAGTATTAATGTAGTTCCTGTTAGAGTACAATTGATCAAAGAGGGATTTATAATTGACAATCCGGATGGAACCGAGTCACCGGATGTAAATACCCTGGCTACAGGAAGCCCACTTTTTTTAAGTGGTGATTGTGGCATTGGAGACAATAACGTTTGGAATAGGATTAACAATGACCTGAATTTTTTAAGCATTGGTCCAGATGCAGAAATTCGAGTAAATTCTAATATTTCGAATTTCCATTATATGATAAATGACCCCCCGGATCTTTCAACCGGAATAGGAGCCAATTATGATATGTTTACTGTTATTTTGCACGAAGCATTACATACCATTGGCTTTGCTTCAAAAATTGGTGCCACGGGTAATACTCTCTATGGTAATTGGTATTCCCGGTGGGATAAACATCTCTATGGAAAGATGGATAACAATCCAAGTCCAACTTTACAACCTTTAATAATCCCTGATGCATCTCCAATTGCTTGTTGTGATGACCATGAGTTTAATGCAGGCTTTTTTCCCTCTATGCCTGATGATGTTACGCATGATTGTGACAACAATATAACTTTTCCACAAATTGTTTTTTCAACAGAAAACATTGCTCCAGTCAATGCACAATACAATATAGATTTAAGCCAATTACCTCCAAATCAACAACATGACTGGGTTGCCAATATATTAAGTCATTTAAATGGTAATTGTACCGGGATTGACTATGTAATGCATTTTGAATTTGACGAGAACGAACTTAGAAGAGATATTTCAGATGAAGAATTAGATATTCTATGTACTTTAGGATATACTATTAACCCGGATGCTTATTCCGGTTCTAATAACTCTTGCGAACCTCCTTGTATTATTTCGTTATTGAGTGATGGAAAATCTTACACACCACCTTTCTTTTATATCCCGCTAAATGAGCCATTTGGACTACCATATACGGCAATATTAGCAAACGATGTTGTACCCGACCTCCAGGAAATCACAGTCAGCCTGAGTCCATATTGCAATATTTCAAATGAAATCACAGTAACTGAATCCACAATTGATGATGAATTTATTATAACCGGAAGCGCTCCCGGTATTTATAAATTTTGTTATGAAGTTACAGGTTGTGGGGGGAATTGGTGTGATAGTGAAGAAATATGGATTCTTGTCTTGCCTCATGGATTAGCATCGGGTTGTAATAATAATGAAAATTGTGACGAACTGGTTTGTTGGGGTGATTTTGAAGGTTTTTCGCCTATTTCCTCCAGCTACTTTGGTCAATTGGGAATACCTGGTTTTATATTTCAACCCTTCAATCATAACACACCGGATATAGTATTTACAGATTCAGGAAATAATTTATTAGGCGCTAATTCTATTACTGCGAGTAGTTATGAAACTATTTATATCCCTCTTGGGGCTCCTGTCGAAGATGGATGTGAATTAAATATCTCGTTTAAGGCAATTGCAAAACAAAGCCAGATAACGGTCACTTTTTTTGCGAGTGAAAACGAACCATGTTCATTACCTGAAATCCCGGATTGTTTAAATCCCGGAGTAAATAATTGCCAGGGTTCAAACTATACTACCTTTTGCATGGAGTATAGTCAATTTCCTACCGGTGAAATTCCTTTGCCATTTAATTCCGGATTAACTTCTGATTTTGTTACTTTTGGAGACCCTGACTATCCTTTTAGTTTTGATTTAGGAGGAACTACTATGTATTTTGATGCTGATTTAACAGGTATCGGGCAATTTGACCTCACCTGGGAAAATAATACAGGTTCTACTATCAACTATATTACCCTTGTCCACAAAAGCAACAATCCATTTTTTAATTCAGGTACAATTCTATTTGATGATTTCCATATCACGAATTCTTGTTATACCCCTGATATTAATGCTGATTTTACGTACGATGATAACCTTTGTACAACTACAATCCAATTTACAAGTTCACCTACAGAAGGAGATCATGAGTGGGATTTTGATAATGATGGATCATCTGATAGTCCTCTGGAAAATCCAACCTGGGATTTTGGTACACCTGGGGACTATCCGGTAACACATACCGTATCCAATGACTGTGGAACTGATGAGGTAACGGAGGTTGTAACAGTTACTTACCTTGAAGCACCTGATGCTTCGTTTACTCATGATGCTGAATGTAGTACGGTAGTGCAATTCTCAAGTGTAGCTACCCAAGGAGATCATGAATGGGATTTTAATGAAGATGGTAATTCTGATAGTTCCCTGGAAAATCCAACCTGGGATTTTGGTGCACCTGGTGACTACTCAGTTACGCATACTGTAACCAATGACTGCGGAACAGATGAAGTAACGGAGGTTGTAACAGTAATCAGTGAATTACCTGATGCTTCTTTTACTTATGATGCCGAATGCATTACTCTGGTACAATTTACAAGTGTAACTACCCAAGGAGATCATCAATGGGATTTTGATGAAGATGGTAATTCAGATAGTTCTCTGGAAAATCCAACTTGGGACTTTGGTGGAGAGGGAACATACACCGTCACCCATACTGTAACAAATGCTTGTGGATCAAGTACTGAAATAATTCAGATAACCATTGATTTATCCGATTGTGTAGATGAGTTTTGCGAATGTATAGATGGAAGTGTAATTTCAGGGAGTCCCACAAATATAACCACGGAATTTCCAGGAGAATCAAATATCTCAAACACTTGTGTAAGTATCTCAGGTATATTGATTATAGATGAAAGTTTTACTTTTGATAATTGCTTCATATTCATGCATCCTGGAGCAGAAATAATTGTTAGTAGCAGCAAAAATTTATTCATCCTTAATTCTAATATTAATGGTTGCGGCGAACAACTTTGGAAGAGCATTACAGTACAGAATGGAGCATATTTGGAAATAGAAGAAAGCTTTATCCGGGACGGTCGTGAGGCTATTCAAGCTTTAGATCAATCGAAAATACATATTTCCGGAAGTTTATTTGATAAAAATTATATAAGTATATATGTACCTTCGACTCAAGCTGGAAGTAATATAAGCAGTTTCATTTTTCAAAACACATTTAGTTGCTCTGCTAACTTGCTTGATAATTTTGAATCCACCCAGTTGGGAAGCACCAGCTTAGCAGGTGTTTGGATGTATAAGACCGTAGGGCTTAATATTGGATTACCCAATGACCCTAATAATATCAATACTTTTACCGGACTCCGGAATGGCATCTTCGCATTCAGTTCAGTTGTCAATGTACATCATGTAGTAATGCAGAATCTGGTAGGTGGGCCATTCCAACTGTCAAATTTCTCAGGAGTCGGTGTATATACCAATGATTGTCAATTAAGTCTAAGTCAAAGCAGCTTCAATGAAGTATATTCAGCAGTATTTTCAGAGGCAACAAATGTAAACCAATTGGACGCTTGCAGTATAGGCCAATTAGGAAATGTTCACACAGGCATCTATATCCAATCAGGTTTTTATCACACTAATAATATCACTAATAATATAATCTATTGCAACAACGTCGGCATCACTATCGGAAATCTTGCTAGTTCCAATTTAAAAGTGACTGGAAACCAGGTAACTACTGGATTAGGTGCCAGCACGGGTACTGGCGTGTTAGTTTATAACGCTCATTTTAATGATCCAGGCGATGTTTTGTTTAGCGACAACACCATATCGCTCCATAATGCCGTATATGGCTTTCATGTTTATAACTCTACGAACCTCAGGATAAATGATAATACCATCACTGAACTGGCTCCGTTTATACTTTTTCCCGATATCAATAGCGGGATCGATCTTTCCGCCGCCAAAAACTGCCAGGTAAGGGATAATACGATCACCGGTACGGGCAGTGATTCGGAGCTCACCGGAATCCAGGTCAGCAACTCCCAGGGCACGGTCTTTTGTTGCAACACCATCGACGCTACCCGGAGAGGCGTAAGCTTTGTCGGCGCCTGCGATGATACAAACCTGAGAGCTACGGATGTCTCTACTGTCATAACCAGTGGGCTTGGTCTGCACCTCAGCGCTACGGCTACCATCGGCGATCAAATTTCAGACGATGGCTTCCTGCTCTACGGCAATATCTTTTCCGATTCCGAAGGAATTGTAAACAGCGGCGCTACGCATGAGGGAACCTCCATACCCGATGTTAACAGTTCTCGAATTTTCATCGACCCCGTAGGTCACCCTGAAACCGTACCTTTCCCGATCAATGCAATACCGGGGAGTAGCTGGTTTCCACAGGATGAAACAGGAGTTACTTTGACCTGCGCCCAATCCCCGAACTGTAACATACAAGGATTGTTGCCTCCCGGCGGCACAGACAGCAATGACGTCAAAACATCGGAAGGGGGCCGTAATTTTGGTGCCTTTACAGATGGCTTGCAATGGGAAGCCTCCCGCTACCTGTATTGGAAACTGAAGAATTATACTGCGCTCCATTCCCAGCACAATAGCGTGGATTCCTTTTATACTGCTAACCAATCCACCGTATTGGGAGCCATGTATGAAATTGAAGAAGATATTCTCGACCTGTTTCAGCCGGATGCAGCTTTACGGCAGGGCCTGGCGGAAAGCCTTGATGAAATAGAAGCCCTATTACCACTCATTGCTTTCCAGGATAGTCTGCTGATGACCACTGCGGATACGCTCCACGACCCGATCATGATCGCGAAGGATTCTCTATTGCAGTCGCTTCACGGGTATCATCAAAGTGCACAAATATTTCGGGATAGCATATTGCAGGAAAGGATAACGGCCGCAGCGACTGTAAAGTCCGCTAATTTATCCGTATTGGCGAGCGCTGATTTCGAACTAAATCTCAAAAAGGTCAACGACATTTACCTGTCAACCATAGCTGTCGGGGTCAATGAACCTGCCCCCGATGGATCGTGGTCAGGCAGGTTCAACAGCAGCCAGTTGGCTCAGATCGAGATCATCGCCGGGAAATGCCCGCTTTCTGACGGCAACGCGGTTTACTTCGCAAGAGGATTGCTGGCTATGGTAAAAGATACTATTTTTGATGATGCCGGGATATGTAATGCAGGGCAGGGTCAGCGGCAGGCCGGGCAAGGTGATGAAACAAATCCGGTAAAATTGTACCCTAATCCCGCTTCCGGTCAGATAACTCTGGAATTTGAGGAAAATATAGAATCGGAGCATGAGCTAACAATTTATTCTGTAACCGGACAGCAATATGCAAGTTATAAGTTGACTGAAGATCAGAAATCTTTTTTGATAGATATTAGTATCATCCCTTCGGGTTTGTATTTTTATAAAATCAGCCGAAAAGGCCATAGCTTACAGAATGGGAAATTGATTATTGTGAAATTGTAAATTGAGATTTTGAGTATGAGTATGAGGAAAAAATTATTATTGTCAATAATGCTGTTGTGTACAGAAATCACCAGTGCACAACAGCATGACAATATCTGGTTATTTGGATACAGTAGTAATCCAACAAATCTTAATTATGGCGGCAGCGTCATGGATTTCAGCGATGACA
>CAZKDA010000019.1:15617-37733 GCA_964551455.1 uncultured Saprospiraceae bacterium | reverse complement strand
GATCTCGTTGCCGCCCCGCAATTCCCATTGGCTGGGGTTTCCTTTAAATTTTAGTTTTATGCTACCGAACTCATCTCCCAGGCGATAATCCCATTCCGTCCAGTCGATGTTGAGTTGCCAGCGCAAGGTGAGTTCGCCCTGAAGGTTTTCATCTTCGGTGTAAATGATCCACTCGGTAAAGGCATCGCTCCAGCGGGTTTCTACGCCGTTGATAAATTGACTGAATCCGAGCAGCGGAAATAAACAAATGGAAAAAATAAAAATGAATCTGGGAAGGTGCATTCAGCGATTAACTTTTCGGGTTATTTTCAAAATGAAACGGCAATTCGGTATTCAAATTATAGTTCGTTGACGAATAATAAAAAAAGCGCTCCAATCTGCACAAGGAGAAAGGAAGCGCTTAACTTGCGTATGTTTGTTTAATCGAAATCAAAAATCAGAAAGGCAAATCGTCACCGGCGTCCATATCAGCGGACGGTTCATCCACAGCTACTTTTGGAGCGGGTTGATTTTGTGCAACAGCCGGTTTCTCTGCGGATGCGCCCGTGGTTTCGAGCCGCCAGGCTTCTAAGTTGGTGAAATAAAACAATTCGCCGTTTTTGTTGTATTCCCTTCCTCTGAGGGAAAACGTGACCTTCATTTGATCGCCTTCATTGAAAGCGTCCAGCTTATCGCAATTGTTTTGTGTAAGTTGGAACTTGATCAACTGTGGATAAGCACCGTCTTCAATTTCAACGATAAATTCTCTTTTTTTAAAGGAATCCGTTATTTGGGCAGTTTCAAATTTTTTATGTAATCGACCTTCTGTTTCAAATGACATTTTCAATTTGTTTTAGTTGAAAAAATAGTGTTCTCAAAGATATAAAAAAGAAAAGAAATCCGGTAACGACATTTCAACCAAAAAAAAGAAAATGCAAAATGGAAGCTGTTTTTTGGGTATTTATGCCCGCTTAACGGGTTGTTGGATCAAACGATAAATGTCGATCGGGTTGGTACACAGGATGGCCTGGTTTCCTCGGATGGCGATGGGCGCTTTGATAATGTCGGGGTTGTAAAGCAGGATATTTATCCAGCTTTCTTCGTCAAATTCTCTTCCCCGGATATGCTGCTGATAATAAGGATGGGCTTTGTTCAGCAATTCTTTTGGGTGCAGATCAATTGCTTTGAGTATCATTTGCCAACTGGTGCTGGTCGAGGGGGTTTTCCCGAAAGCATAAGCACGGACGTGCGATACAATACTCTGAGCATACGCTACGGTTTGTCGGTCGGATCTGGATTCCGGATTGTAATAAATTAAAATTTCACGATTGTGAGTTTTCATGGTAAAAAATTTTGAATTTTTTAATTTCTGCAAATGAACACTTAAATTTAACAGAAAAAATCAAAATATTGTTCCTTTGGGAATAATAATTAACACAAGTTGCGGATAGTCCAATTGGATTGAAAAATTATCCGCAAGGTGACTTCATTATACAAAAAATTCTCCTATGATTAAAACGATCAGCGGGGCATTTGTTTTACCACGAAGAAAAATGATGCGAAGATCGCTGTTGTCAGCACCTGCCAATTAGAATCAGTAGGCTCGGGCAAACAAAACCCTTTGCTTCGAAGGATTGCCGGTGAGGATGCACTTGCCGTCTTTGAGTGAATTGTTGAGCGGGATGCAGCGGATGGTTGCCTTGGTCAATTCTTTTATTTTGAGTTCCATCTCTGGGGTTCCGTCCCAATGAGCCGAGATAGAGCTTTTGGACTTCCGCCAAAAATTTGAAATGTTAGTTATACGTTGTTATAACAATTAATAATAAAGAAAATAATGATAAATGATTAGGCATATTTTTTTACTTTTTTGTCTTGCATTTCTGACGGCTGTATTTTCATGTAAAAGTAGCTCGGATGTTGGCAAAACAAAGAACACAAATCAAATAGATCAACTTAAATCTAAGGAACAGGTTATTGAATTTGTTGTCAAAAACTTTGATGAATTCAAGACCAAAGACGAGTATAAAACATTCAAGATCAAGCCTATAAAAGAGCTTTACAGAGATAAAAAGCTCCTTGGTTTAATTGACAGTTTAAATCTTTCAAGTTGGTATATTCAGGATATAAACTCGGACAACATCAATGACATTTTGATCTATGGATATTATTCTGGGACCAGACCTATTGTAATACTTGGCAGTAATAATAATAAATATGTCTTTTTAGACCTGGATAGAGGTGAGCGTAGTAAAGAATATTTACCCATTTTAGCACAAATAGATAAGAGATATTACATTAAAAACTATGAGACTACGGTTGAAATCATTGCTCAGGGTGAATTATTGGAATTCATAAAGAGCTACTATTTGGCAGTTGTGGACAATGCACTGATAGAATATCCATTTTCAAAAAAGGAATATGACATTGAAAAAATTTCAATGTACCAATACGGTTGTAAGGGTTATTGTCCACAAATCATCATTTCAATTACCAAAAAAGGTATAGTCAATCTTGCAGAAATAAGTCATAATAAAAAACATGGTTTTTATACGAAAAATCTGAAAAAAGAAAAACTTGATGATTTATGGAAATGGGCTTCCTATATCCCAATTAAAACCCTTAAAAACTACTATGACGGTTTTTTGCATGAAGTTCAGGTAAAGCTCGTTATAAAATACAATCAAGGCACAATTAAGGAAGTACATGCTAGTGGCAAATCAGGTACATTTGGGCTAAAAGAACTTTTTAGGAAAATTGATGAAATTTATGTTGAAGATGATTTCACTTTTGTAAGCCCTATTTCAAAAGACAAAAGTGAAATAGACTTAGAAGAATTAATGTATTAGTGACCGTTCCAAACAAACAGGCACTTCAAAAAAAAGTCTCACAACAATTTTATCACGGAAAAAATGGTGTAGAGAGCGCTGATAACAGTAGCTTCCAACCAGGTATCAGTAGGCCCTGGCAAACAAAACCCTTTGCTTTGAAGGATTGCCGGTGAGGATACACTTGCCGTTTTCCAGTGGGTTATTGATCGGAATGCAACGGATGGTTGCTTTGGTCAATTCCTTGATTTTGAGTTCCGTTTCCGAGGTTCCGTCCCAATGAGCGGAGATAAATCCACCTTTGCCATCCAAAACCGATTGAAATTCTTCAAAGTTGTCAACGGCGGTTATTCGTTCGTCCCTGAATTTCAGCGCTTTTTGGAAAAGGTTGTTTTGAATATCTTCCAGCAGGTTTTGAACGGATTCGGCAATCCCGTCAATGGATTGCAGGGATTTTTCTTTGGTATCCCTTCTGGCTACTTCGATCTGGCCGTTTTGAATATCCCTGGCGCCCAGCCCAAGCCGAACCGGGATGCCGCGCATCTCGTATTCAGCGAATTTAAACCCGGGACGTTTTTTGGTATCAGAGTCGTATTTTACCGTGATGCCTTTTTCCTTCAGGGCTTTCATCACCTTTTCAGCAACTTCGCCGATTGCAGGATCTGGTTTTGGAATGGGCACAATGACTACCTGTGTAGGCGCGAGGCGGGGAGGCAGGATCAGCCCGTCGTCGTCCGAATGCGTCATGATCAATCCTCCGACCAGACGTGTGGACACGCCCCAGGAGGTAGCCCAGACATACTCCTGCTTCTGGTTTTCGTCGAGGAACATCACATTGAAAGCTTTTGCAAAATTCTGCCCCAGAAAATGAGAGGTGCCGGCCTGGAGCGCCCGTGAATCCTGCATCAGTGCTTCTATGGTGTAGGTGTCCTCGGCGCCGGCAAATCGTTCGTTGGCAGTTTTCACGCCTTTGATGACCGGCATGGCCATATATTCTTCAGCGAACTTTGCGTAAATATCGAGGATCAGCAAAGTTTCATCAATAGCTTCTTGTTTGGTAGCATGAGCGGTATGTCCTTCCTGCCAGAGAAACTCGGCAGTTCTTAAAAACAACCGGGTACGCATTTCCCATCGAACGACATTCGCCCACTGGTTGATAAGCAGTGGGAGATCGCGGTAAGAATTGATCCAATCCCTGTAAGTATTCCAGATGATGGTTTCCGAAGTAGGTCGTATGATTAGTTCTTCTTCCAGTTTTGAATCGGGATCGACTATCACGCCGCCGCCATTCGGGTCGTTCATCAGGCGATGGTGGGTGACAACAGCGCATTCTTTGGCAAAACCTTCCACATGTGCAGCCTCCCGGCTCAAAAAGCTCTTGGGGATAAACAATGGAAAATAAGCGTTGACGTGCCCCGTTTCTTTAAACATTTTGTCGAGTTGGTCGCGCATCATTTCCCAGATGCCAAATCCATGCGGTTTGATCACCATACAGCCTCTGACTGCAGAATGCTCAGCGAGGCCGGCTTTTTTGACGATATCATTGTACCATTGCGAATAATCTTCACTTCGACCGGTTATTTCTTTTGCCATTAGTAACTTTGTGATTAATTCAAATTCATCTGTGAAAAGCAATATCTCGGATACAAACTCTGTAAACTTATCCGGCGGAAATATGGTTTCAAAAATGCTGTTTTTTATAATGTCTTAAAGGTTGGCCGCCTGTCTTAAATTTTCCAGGATAATAAAGTGACAACTAAAACTTTACAAATTGAATTTTGTTAGCTTTTATATATTTGCAAAGTCATTTGACACGAATAACCGGAGCAGATCCGTCGGCTTTTTTAACTTTAATACAGTTTTAACAAAATAATAGCCGCAAAAGTAATAAATTACGCCTGTAACTTGTAAGAGAGTCACAGTAATTACATTTAAAATTTGTATCATGAAAAAATATGATTTTTCTTTTCTTTTAGTTGCGTTTTTCTTATTGTCCGGTACGTCATTATCGCTGGCTCAATTTGATGATATTTACTACGATCCCGCTACCGATGAGGATTTTTATTCATCGACTTCGAGTTCTTCCTACGATGATGATGATTATTATAGCAACAGTAATCAAAACAATTCTTACCAGGATGATTTTGATGATGAAGAATATGGCTATGATGAATATAACTACGACGAAGATGAATACGACTATTACTATTCATCCAGGATCAGAAGATTCCACAGGCCATATTACGGCTTTGGATTTTACGATCCGGTTTATGTAGATATGTATTATTACAATCCTGCGTATGCTTTTGGCAACCCCGCATACATTTACAGCAATTCCATAAGTATCATTTATGTCAATTCCTGGAACCGTGGCTGGAGTTGGTGGAACCGGCCATTTGGCTACAGAGGCTACAGGCCTTATGGCAACTATACCGTTATCAACAATTATTACGGTTATGGTGGATATGGTGGCGGCTATGGCTATGATCCTTATGCCTACAACGGATATGGCTATGGTGGCGGCTACGGCTACGGCAGTGGTTATAGTTATGGAGGGTATGGAGGTTATAATCCGCATTGCCCGCCTTCCTTTAGCAATCCTTATGCTTTCACAACCACCAGTTATGGATCCACAGACGATGTTTATTATGGTTCGAGAATGGGGAATACAGGCGCTTCCAGGAATTCGCCTCGTGCGGGTTCAGCTAAATTTGACCATCTGAATGACAATTCCGGCAATAATTCTCAATCGGCAAGAAACAGCCGGAACAGCACTCCGATAGATGTTTACGATGTTTCCGGTTCGGATTCCCGAAACAACAGCCGCAATCCCAATGCAACGCGTACAGAGCGTAGTAATCCAGCCTACCAGCCTCCGGCCAGAGGATCTGATACAGATAAAAACGCGACCAGGACGACAAGGCCTACGCAACAGAATTATGATAAACCAACCCGTTCCAATAACAGGTCTTCGATCTTCAATAATTCAAGGAATAACAACCGGAACTCTTCCGGAAATTTCAACAATAATCGAAACAGCAACCGGAACTCTTCAGGTACCTTTAATAATAGCCGAAGCAACAACCCGAGTTCTTCCGGCGGAAGCATCAGCACTCCGTCAAGATCAACTCCGTCAAGCAGCGGCTCTCGCGGAGGAGGTTCATCTCCGAGATCAAGCAGAGGGCCAAGATAAATTCTGCGTTTTGCATGATTTATAAAAAAAGTGGGTGGATCAATTCAGTTCACCCACTTTTTTTATAAAAACCAGTCGGCTTTGTCAATTTGATTTTTGTACTTTCAACGCTTCAACTTGTGGCCAACCCGCCTTATCAGTCTTTTAATTTATTCTGAAAACTATTTGCAATTAAAAAAATGAAAAGGATCATTCTCTTATTTCCAGCTATACTTTGGGGTTATTTTATCATTGCCCAAACCGCTCTGGATGCCTTAAGGTTTTCTTATTTTGATTTAGAAGGAACAGCCCGCACTGTCGGAGTCGGCGGAGGTATCGGAGCCTTGGGCGGCGACTTTTCGGTGATCAGTTCAAACCCTGCGGGATTAGCGATTTTCCGTACTTCAGAACTTACCCTGACTCCCGGCTTTATCTTTAATAACACAGCCGCTGACCTGGAAGGCGCTGCTTCCGGGCCTTTCAACGTCGCTGAGACTAAATTCAACTTAAATAATGCAGGGCTTGTCCTGAATACAAGGCCATTACATCCGAAATGGAAATCCCTGAATTTTGCATTCGGAATAAACAGACTGGCTGATTTCAAACAAACTTTTTTTTATAGCGGAAAAACCAAAGGTTCCTATGTTGACCGGTTCCTGGAAAGAGCTTTTGACCAAAATGGCAATGGCCTACATCCTGACGATCTCGATGCATTCGAAGCAGGCCCTGCTTATTCCACCGGGGCTATTTATACCCTCGACACGATCGGTTTCGATTATATAAACGACTTCGATTATCATTTCGCACTCACAGGCGAAAATCCGGATATACAAAAACGGCAAACCGTCAGGAGAAAGGGAGGTATCAGCGAACTGGTATTTTCCATGGCCGGCAACTACAATGAAAAGTTGATGCTCGGCGCCACCATTGGCGTTCCCATTGTCAATTTTGAAGTAAACAAAACCTATATGGAAGAAGACCCCAATGACGAAATTATCAGCTTTGTCGATATGACCTTCGAGGAAAGAGTGAAAACCAGGGGTGCAGGAATCAACTTAAAGCTCGGAGCCATTTACCGGGTCAGCCAGGCGCTCCGCGTAGGGGCTGCCATCCATACACCGACGGCATATTCATTGACCGATACCTTCCATACCGTTTTGGAATATAGTTATGATTTTGGAGGCATCGTTGAAAGAGCGCGCGAACGATCACCCGAAGGCGCTTTCAGGTACGGCCTGTCCACCCCCTGGCGATTCATTGGAAATGTTGGTGTGATTATCCAAAAGTCGGGTTTTATAACCGCGGAAATTGAATATGTGAACTATCGCAATGCTTCCTTCAACCTGACCTCAAACAGCGATAACCCCGCCGATGCTGCCTACGAACGCATTGTAAATAATGAGATCGATGAAATGTTTGAAAATGTCATCAATGTTAAAGTTGGTGGAGAATATGCTTTGAATAGATTCAGGGTTCGGGCAGGAGTTGGTTTTTACGGATCTCCCCATGCTGTGGGGGATTACTCCAGCACCGCATACAGCTTCGGGCTGGGCTACCGTTTGCGGGTCGTTTTTTTCGACCTGGCTTACAGGTATTTGCAAAATGATGCGGAATACATACCTTATTATTTGAATAACAACAAGAGTTTGCAGCAAACCGTGAATTATTCATTCCAAAGAAGCAATATTTTGCTTACGGTGGGTTTCAAATTTTAGGGAACCCAAAGTCTTCTTCGAATTGAGATTTCCTTGTTGGTCTGTTGTTTACCAGCAGGAACAGGCAGGATAAATTGACAATCTTTTCATAGCTGCTTAATTTTACATTTTATAGCTTGCAAAATATGATTGGCAACATCGCCGGCATGAAAAAATGAAACACAAATAATATCTGAGATGAATATCTTCCTCCGGATCGTCGCTTTAATGACCGGTTTGATAATCGGCTTGCCAGCCTTTGCACAAACAGGTTCGGGAGCCTGGGGTTCGCGCTATCCGGCTGCCGATGAGCGGGCGATCATCGAAACCAAATGGCGATATACCTACGCGATCCATCTCGAATCGAATACCATCATCCACCAGGCTGAAAACTTTTACGATTATTACCTCCATTTTAAATACAATTATACTTACGAGCAGTACCTCAACGGAACGATGTCCCGCGGCACCTGGAGCCTGAGCGGGAGCGAGCTTTTTTACAGCTTTAAACATATCAATAAATTCGAGATCGCCGAGATCAATAAAAACAAACTCATCCTGGAATTCACCCAGCCAAATAGCAAGGGTACTTATCAATACCATTTTATACGGGTGGAAAGCAAAGACGCTCCTTTTGTAAAACCCGCCTATGAGCTTCCTGACGTCATTGTGGAAACCGTTAATGAAAAGAAAGACAAAAAAAAGTGGATCGCCTTTGGCAAAAAAGGCAACAAAAAAAACCGGAAAGTCAAAGACGAACCTGAAAAAAAACAAGTTTATATCAGCATCGAACTGATCGGCGGCGGCTATTATGGCGGGATCGATCCTGTGCTCAGAGATTATATCTATATCAAAAGCAATGGCCGGCTGATCAAAGAATTCAAAAGCCTACACGGCGGCCTTGTCGTGACCAAAAAAGATATTCCCAGAGAGGAGATCGAACAATTTGCAGAATATATCATCTCGCAGCGATTTTTCGATTTCGAAACAGTTTATGATTGTGAAAACAACCTTTGTCAAAACAGGAAACGCGACAAACCCACTCCCATCCCGCTGAGGCTGGCAGTAGCCTACGGCGCTCAAAAAAAAGTTGTCACTATTAGTATCTGGGGCAACGACTCTGAGAAAATCAAATATGTCGATTATCCGCCCGCACTGGATAATATCATTGAAGCCATCCAGCGGATGGCGCACCGCATCGACGAAAAATCCTGATCCGTTATTTTTTTTTGTATAAACTACTGAATCCGGTTTGGCAGGTTTGGCTATAATTATTAACTTGCAAATAATTAGTACAACAACTAAATTTTATGACTGCCAACCAACATAACGGTAAGAATATTAAAATCGAAATTTCAGGTTTCATCATCGAGCGAACGGCGAAAAAAATGAAACAAGCTTTCAATAAATTGCTCAATGACATGAATGCCGGCATTACAGCCGACCAATGGGTGATCCTCCAGGAACTTGAAAAATCCAACGGCCTGAGCCAGTTCGAGATCGCCGCCCGGGCTTTTAAGGATGCGCCGACCGTAACGCGGATCATCGACCTTTTGTGCAACAAACAACTGCTGGAACGCCAGCCCGATCCCGATGATCGCAGAAAATACAATATTTTTTTAACTGATCTGGGGGTTGCAAAAATCAACGAAATTATGCCAACGGTCGAAGCTTTCCGGGCTGACGCCTGGAGCGGACTTTCCGACCAAGAGATCAACCAACTCAAAAATATTTTAGACACTGTTTTTAAAAACCTGAAATAATTCGACCCTATTTATTTAACCAGTAAACTTATCCCTCTATGCACTATTTTTCGCTGGGAAAATTCCCGTCAAAACGACATACTCAATTCCGTCAGAAAGATGGTCAGTTGTATCACGAGCAACTCTTTTCCACCGAAGGATTCAGCGATATGTATTCGATCCTTTACCACATCAATCCGCCTACCCAGATCGTGCAGGTCAACGAGCCATTTTCCGTGGCGCCCAAACTCATCCATGACGAACAACTGAAACACCGCAGCCTGAAAGGCTTTGACATCGCAGCCGAAGACGATTACCTGAAAAGCCGGAAACCCGTGTTGGTGAACAACGATTGTAAGATCATCCTGGCGGCGCCGAAAAAAAGCATGGCTGATTATTTCTTCAAAAATGCCGATGCCGATGAAGTGATCTTCATCCACCAGGGAACCGGGACGCTTCGCACGATGTACGGAAATATCAGGTTTGGATACGGCGATTATCTCGTTGTGCCGCGAGGTACGATCTATCAATTGGAATTTGACGGGACGGACAACCGCCTGTTCATCGTTGAATCTTATTCTCCTGTGGTTACGCCAAAACGCTACCGAAATGAATTTGGCCAGTTGCTCGAGCATTCTCCGTTTTGCGAGCGCGACATCAGGAAACCGGAAAACCTCGAAACCCACGACGAAAAAGGAGATTTTCTTTTTTATATCAAAAAAGGAGACAAAATTTATCCATACCATTACCTGAGCCATCCTTTCGACATCATTGGCTGGGATGGTTTTGTTTATCCCTACGCTTTTTCAATCCATGATTTCGAGCCTATCACAGGGCGTGTACACCAGCCGCCGCCGGTTCACCAGACTTTCGCAGCCCGCAATTACGTGATCTGTTCTTTTGTGCCGAGATTGTTTGATTATCATCCGCTGGCTATTCCCGCGCCTTATAACCACAGCAATATTGACAGCGATGAAGTGCTTTATTACGTCGATGGTGATTTTATGAGCCGGAAACATGTCGAAAAAGGTATGATCACGCTTCACCCCGGAGGTATCCCGCACGGCCCGCATCCCGGAACCGTCGAGAAGAGCATCGGTGCAAAAGAAACCCACGAACTCGCGGTGATGGTGGACACTTTCCGTCCTTTGCTCATGACCGAGTTCGCAGCCAAAATCGAAGACCAGGATTATTACAAAAGTTGGCTGACCTGATTGTTGTTTCAACCATTTTTATGAAAATTCTTTTTTAAAAAATCGTAATATTTTAAAATATGCAAACCTTAACCAAATCTACTGCAACTACTCAAAAGGATGCTTTCCCGTTGAACGGAACCGATTATATCGAATTTTATGTCGGCAACGCCAAGCAATCCGCTTTTTATTACCAAATGGCTTTTGGATATTCGCTCGTAGCATACCGAGGCCCCGAAACCGGCTATCGCGACACCTGCTCCTACGTCCTCCAGCAGGACAAGATCAGGCTGGTGCTGACTTCAGCGTTGCATCCCGAACACGACATTTCCAGGCACGTCCACGAGCATGGCGACGGTGTGAAAGTGCTTGCCCTTTGGGTGGATGATGCGGAGTATGCTTATCAAACTGCCATTGAGAGAGGCGCCGTTTCTGTAGCTCCCGTGAAAACGTTGACCGACGATTTCGGCGAAGTAAAAACCGCTTCTATCCAAACTTATGGCGAAACCATCCACACTTTTGTCGAGCGTAAAAACTACAGAGGTGTTTTCATGCCCGGCTACGAGGCGCGCGAGGGGCTTTGTCCATCGACGTCTGTCGGGCTGAAGTTTGTAGATCACTGCGTAGGCAACGTCGAGCTGGGCGATATGAACAAGTGGGTTCAGTTCTATCAGGATGTGATGGGCTTTAAGCTGCTGATCACTTTTGACGACAAAGACATATCAACGGAATACACTGCGCTGATGAGCAAGGTGGTTTCCAATGGAAACGGTTATGTAAAATTCCCGATCAACGAGCCGGCCAAAGGATTGAAAAAATCCCAGATCGAAGAATACCTCGATTTTTACCGCTGCGCCGGTGTTCAGCACATCGCCATCGCTACCGACGATATTATCAAAACCGTTGGTCAGTTGAGAAAGAATGGCGTTGACTTTTTACGGGTTCCTGACAATTATTACGAAACAGTACTGGAACGCGTGGGCAAGATCGATGAAAGCATCGAAGATCTGAAAGCCCTCAATATTCTCGTGGATCGCGACGACGACGGCTACCTGCTCCAGATATTTACAAAACCTGTGCAGGATCGCCCGACGGTATTTTACGAGATCATCCAGCGAAAAGGCGCCAAGTCATTTGGCAAAGGAAATTTCAAAGCCTTGTTTGAAGCAATAGAAAGAGAGCAGGCATTGCGCGGCACATTGTAAGTTGCGAAATGGCAATGCCATCAAACAAAAAGGGACTGCGCCTAAGCGACAGTCCCTTCTGTTTTTTCATGTTTCTAGTGTTAAAAAAAGCGATCAAACTTTGATCTCAACATCAACATCTTCACGACGTTGTTGCAGGCGGAAGCCCGGATAAACTACTTTTGTCATCTTTTTAGTAATGTTTGTTTAAATAAATGTTTCACATAGTATGATTATACCCGAAAGGTACTATTAACTTTTTGGTTATCAAAAGATTCGACATAAGAAATAGGTAAAAGGTGTTATTTTTTTTCGCATAATCAATTTTTGACGATCACATCTGAATAAGACATATTATTGCGAATTGCCTCCAACCACTCGTCCAGCAAAAACACCTTTAAAAGATTGAAAACGCCGTCGTCTTTAAACTGCTCGGTTTTCCGGTTGAATGAATCGACGAGTTGGCGGCGTTCCACGTCGTTGTTGATCTTTATCAACTGGCTAAAAAAATCGAGCATTTCCTTGTAAAACGGTTTAAGCTCTTCCTGCTTTTTCACCTTTCTTTTTAAAGAGCTAAGTAAATTCTGAATGACCATAAAATCTCCGGTTTCGTAATGGCTGATCAGCTCCAGGATGTCAAAAAACCGGGCGTAGCTGGGGTTGAGGTTTTTTGACATAGCCTGCAATCGCCGAAGATAATACTGTACGGCTTGCGGCTGGTCGGTCAGCATATAAGTCAGCGTAAAATAAATGAAACACAAGGCTGGCATCGTGTCTTCTGCCTGGTTGTATTTTTTGATATGTTTTTTAACAATCGCTTCCAGGTTGTTGGTCAGATACGCATAGTTTTTATTCTGAAAATGGTGTTTGATCTCCAGATAATACACGAAGATCAGATTTCGCTTGAGAAAGGGGTAGGCATCGGTCAGGTCTTTGATCTTTTGGATGCCCTGGTTCAGCTCGCTGTTTTTACCCATTTTGCGGCAACAGATCAAAAAATTGAATAAGGCCGCATAGTAATAACTCGTGTGGTTTTCAATAAAATGCGGATTGTTTTCAAACAATTCCACATTCCTTTTTTTGAAAAGATATTCCTTTGCCGGATCGTCGCCGGAGAGCTTGCTGATGAGCGAAAGAGAGCTGTTGAGGTAGTATTTTTCGTTGAAGGTCAAACCCTGTTGCTCATCGCGTTTTAATTCATTTTCAAGGATTTTAGTGTAATGTGCCTGTTCTTCGGCGGTCAGTTTTTGCGTAAGCTCATTATTACTTTTATCGTGCAAAGCAAAATTCACCTTCTTGAGTTTGTAAACATTTTTGATGGAATCGGTGTATTTTTCCAGTTCCTCAAGCGCCGGATACTCGGAAGGTTTCAACTGGATATCGAAAAACGAGTTGATCATGATCTCGAAGAAAAGAACCGAAAAAATGTATTCCAGTTCCTCATATTTCAAACAAAGCTCCTTTACTTTTTTGATGCGGGTATGAGCCAGGCCATATAGTTGTTTGGTCATCAGCAGCTCGATCTCCTCAAGGCCGATGCGGATCTTGCTTCTGATGGATTTTTTATTGTGATAAGAAGTCAGGGTTTTCAGCAGTAAGTCTGCCAGTTGTACTTTGTAAACTTTTAAATGGGTTGAAATTTTGGTATTGCGGAAATACGTTTTTACGGCATCTTCATCGTACTGTTTGAGTGTGTTGATGAAGTCGAAAAGTTCGGTCAATGCGCCTGCCTCTGAGGCATAATGTCTTTTGAAATACCGCTTTTCGGACGCGGTCATGGCATGCACCAATTGGAATAGGTTATCGGTTGGGACTTTCATGGGATTTAAGTGTTGTGTAGTATTTCAAAAAATCATCCGAAGTGTTCCAATCATCCGGATGTGTTTTTTATATGTTCATTTTGCTTTGTGTTTCCGGGTGTATTTTTTTAATCCATGGTTGAATATTTTAAAAAAGGACAAAATTACAATTTCAAACAGATTATTTTCCGGTCAGAAAAGATAAACGATTTTACAAAAAAGCAATAAAAAATCAATGAGCCTGAAGGCTTTCAGGTAAACGGTAAAGAGATTCAGGAATAGTCAATTGTCGGTGAAACGCTTACAAGTTAAATTTTTTCTTTATAAAAATAACTAAACAGCACAGCTTTTTCACCGAACAGGGAAAATGAAGGCTGAAAAAGTGATTTTCACTGATCAGAACCGGAAAAATTTTCTGGGTTTATAAAATTAAATGCGGGGAGGTTTTACATAGCGAACAAAAAGGAACTGAGTACGAGGAGCAATAAAATGATGACTAAAACCACATATCCGCGATCCATTTTATGGTTGCGCTGATCGACGGCCATGAAATATCTGATGTCGTCTTCGTCGGCATCGTGAAAAGAAAAATCGTTTTGGTCGTGGAGGTTGTTGTTGTCAAGTTGGCTGATGATCTGCATGGCTTCATTGCGGTCTTTTTCGCGGATGTGCAAACCTATGCCGCCATCGCCGAGCGGGAAGGCAGTGATGGTGTTGACGTTGGAAACAAAACAGCGAATGCCCGCCTGTTTCAACCTGGCTTCATAAAGACTTGCCTGTGATTCGAAGTAAAAATATTTGATGGCAATGATCCGCCCCTTGTAATATTCATTATCGGCGAAATAATCGAGTATCTCGTTTTCCATTACAGCGTAAGTTTGTTCGTTATTGATGTTTGGGTCGAAAACGGATTGAAATCGAGGGGGGAAGATTGGGAATCTTTCTACAATTTAGAAAAAATAAAACAAACTGGAAAGCTGTATTGCGGGCAAAATGATTAAAAATTCCGAAGATTATATTTCAGGCTCCTCGTCAACAGCCTCCGCCTTTTCGGTTTGAACGTTGATCTTTTCCACTTCTTTGTCGATGTAAAACAGAGATTGCGGGCCGTCGCCGATCAATTTGATCTTGTCGATGATGGTGCGCATGAGGGCTTCTTCTTCACGCTGTTCCTGGATGTACCATTGCAAAAAATTGAGCGTAACGTAGTCATTTTCTTCATAGCACTGATCGACCAGTTTGTTGATAGCTGATGTGACTTTTTGTTCGTGCTCGTAAACTTCCTTGAAGAGCGCCGGAAGGGATTCAAATTTTACGGGAGGTTGTTTGATCGCAGGAGCTATGGCATGACCATCGACTTCGCTGATATAATGAAATATCCGCAGCATGTGCCCGCGTTCTTCCTCCGATTGCCGGTACATGAATTTTGACGATCCTTCCATGCCTTGCTGCTCGCACCATGCCGCCATCGACAAATACAAAAACGAAGCATATCCTTCCATTTCTATTTGTCTGTTGAGCGCCATTTCCATTTTCTTTGAAATCATACCCGGATAGTTTTTTTGGTTTAAAAATGAATTTGCAAGTATAATCAAATCCTCAGTGAATCGATAATGTAGTTGTGAGTTTTTAGCTTGCCACACCAGCGGCGTGATTGCTCGTTTCTGTTCACTGTTCACTGTTTTCTATTTACAAAATCTTGCATCTTTCTTAACGCCGCAGGCCTCACAAGTTCTGAAATCTGAAAATCCCTTAACTCATCACCAATGCGATCGCAAAAGCAGCGACGGAGATCACCAGGCCAAACATAAAAATACTGTAACAGATGCGGAGGTAACGGTATTTCTTTGCCAGTACAACGCCGAGGAAATAAAGGTCTCTGGTCATGGAACTGTAAACAAACTCGGGGTCTTTGATCATTTCTTTCATCCCCCAGTGAAAATCTTCGAGGTTCATGTTGTAAAAATTTCCAAAAAAGAGGAGATTCGAACGCCCCTGTTTGATGTCTTCGATAGTGGACTTACCCTCCGTGATCTTTGGCCTTGTGGACAGTGTTGCAAAAATGATAGACAACAGGCACACGGTCAGCAGGATGATCGTCGGTATAAACAGATTTGAGTTGTCGAGGATCTTCGGCAAAAGCGTTGAAACCACAATGGAGATGACAATCGCGTTGATACTGAGCATGATATTGGCCTTATTGTCGGCGATAGAGCTGAGATTGACATGAGTGCGGTACGTAGTCCGGAACATCGTTTCCACACCTCTGCTCAGGTTGTAGTTTTTCAAACCCGGATCGTCGTTGTCGCCGGAATCCGTTTGGGATTTGCGGCTTTTTTTCTTTTGTTTTTCCAGCGACGCCATATCATCGACTGTTGGCACTTCGTCGGGCTTGAGGCGCCATAGCTGTTTTTTCAATTGCCGGATGTGCTTTTCTTTTCTCTTTTCGTACAATTGCCGGGCTACGTTTGTGTGAAACTGATGTTGGTTGATGAATTTCAACTCAAATTCAATCCATTCCAATTCCGTCATCACGGAGTTTTGCGTGAGGGTGAGTTCCTGCCTGAATCGGCTGCACCTGTCCCAATAAACCACTTGCCCTAAATAACTTAGATCCGCATCGCACAAGATGCGTTGCAAAAGCGTTTCCGGTTTGTGTGGCATTTTGGTGGCAATGATACAATCCTGGATGATCTTTATTTTCTCAGGAGGATAACCGTCTTTTCCCAGGTAATCGGAGGCATATTTCGCGCTTCGTTCTTCATGCCCTACGGAGCCTTTGTCGTATCCCAGATCGTGAAACCAGGCTGCTATCGTCAGTATTTCCATCTCTTCATCACTCAACTCGAACGAGGATGCGATCTCCTGAACCGAAGCGACAACGTCGAGCGTATGCGTAATATCGTGATATGCAAATTCTTTCGGTACCTGCTCCGAAATAAAGTTGGTAATATAAGCCTCAATATCAAGCAATAATGAATTTTCTACCTCCATCTTGAAAAACAAATTTCTAATATTTTTTACGAGCTATGCGCTAAATTGTTGTCAGCTCCGCTCAACATAACATTATCCAACACCAATAATTTAATCTGGTTGTAATGTTTCGCCCGTAAAATATTAAAAATTCAGGAAACCCCGCTAAAACTTGTAAACGGAAACCGGATCGAGGTGGTTAAATGGAACGCGGAAAACGCTGATCGTGCCTGATCCACGCCGATGTTTTTATCTGTGTAAATCCGTCATATCCGCGTCTTCCGCGTTCCATCCACCTTTCAATTCTCCAGGTACTTCACCGGCGCATTGGTATTGTAAAACACAAACGACCATAGGTCGGCCTGCTCTTCGATGACCTTTGAGGTCGGTTTGCCGGCTCCGTGCCCGGCGTCGGTTTCGATGCGGATGATGACCGGGTTGTCTCCTTTATGTACTTTTTGGAGTTGTGCGGCAAATTTGAAGGAATGTGCAGGCACAACGCGATCGTCGTGATCTGCGGTGGTGATCATGGTGGAAGGGTATTTCACACCTTCCTTGAGATTGTGCAGCGGTGAATAGGACAACAGGTTTTTGAAATGCTCCGGTTCGTCGCTCGAGCCGTATTCCACGATCCAGCCTTTGCCGACGGTGAATTTATGGTAGCGAAGCATATCCATCACACCGACAGCGGGCAAAGCAACAGCGAATAGCTCCGGGCGCTGGGTCATGGCGGCGCCTACCAGCAAGCCGCCGTTGGAGCCTCCTGCTATCGCCAGCTTCGCCGGAGTAGTGTATTGCTCCTTGATAAGGTATTCGGCTGCTGCGATGAAATCATCAAAAACGTTTTGCTTATTGAGCAACATTCCTGCTTCGTGCCAGGCTTCGCCGTATTCGCCGCCACCGCGGAGGTTAGGCATGGCAAAAACGCCGCCGTTTTCCAACAGAATCATACGGGAGGTGCTGAAGAATGGGGAAAGGCTGACGTTGAAACCTCCGTAGCCATAGAGATAGGTTGGGTTGTTGCCATCCATTTTCAGGTCTTTGGCATGGACGATGAACATGGGGACTTCCGTTCCATCCTTGCTTTTGTAGAATATTTGTTTTTCAACATAATCTTCCGGGTTGAATTTCAGCTCGGTTTTGAAAAATGGCTCTGAGGTTCCGGTGGTTACATCGTATTTGAAAATGGTATTAGGGTAGATGAAAGAAGTGAAAGTGTAAAAAAGCAGGGTTTCTTCTTCTTTGCCGCCAAAGCCTCCCGCGCTGCCCAGGCCGGGTAGTTTGATCTCTTTTTTGTTGCTGCCGTCATAATCATGCTGGAAAATCCGGGTTGTGGCATCTTTGAGGTAGTCGGCAAACAGTTTTCTTCCTCCGGTGGATACGCTTTGCAATAGGTTTTCCTGTTCTGGAATGATGTCTTTCCAGTTTTCCTGAGCCGGATTTTTGGTATCAATTTCAACGAGGCGGTATTTGGGAGCGCCGATGTTGGTTCTCACCAAAAACTTATCGCCGATGTTGTGGATCACGGTGCTTTTGTTTTTATAACCTTCAAAAAGCAACACAAAATCACCCTTTTTGCCGAGGTCTTTATAATAGGTAGCAAAACCATCGGTGCCCGGAGAAGCATACATAATATAGTACCGCTCGTCTTCCGTAACGCCGCCGAAATGGTACATGTCGGGATTTTTATCATCGCGGTAAACCAGCTTGTCTTCCGACTGATCTGTTCCCAGCTTATGGTAATACACGGAGTGGTATTTATTATCTGCGGAATATTCCAGGCCTTTTTGAGGTTCGGGGTAGCGGCTGTAAAAGAAACCGTCGTCTTTCCAGGAAGCTCCTGAAAATTTGACCCATTTCAAATGATCGGGTAATTGTTTTTTGGTGGCAACTTCCATCACAAAGATTTCCTGCCAGTCGGAGCCGGCATCTTGTCGCGAATAGGCCACGTATTTATCGTCATTGGAAAAACCGATCAGGTTGATGGCTACGGTTCCTTCCTTCGACAATTCGTTGGGGTCAATGAACACTTCCGGTTCGCCTTCGAGTCCTTTTTGGATATAAATAACAGACTGGTTTTGCAGCCCGTCGTTTTTGTAAAAAAAATAATATTCTCCGGCCTTGAACGGTGATGAGAGTTTTGGGTAGTTGAAAAGCTCCTCATAACGTTGCCGGATCTTTTCGCGGTAAGGGATTTTTTCGAGGTAGTCGAAAGTGACTTCGTTTTGGGTTTTTACCCAGGCTTCTACATCCTGTGCGGTGTCGATTTCGAGCCAGCGGTAGGGGTCGGGAATTTGGGTGCCGTGATAGTCGTCCGTTTGATCGACGGAATTCGTTTCTGGGTAGGTCAGTTTCATAACCGGGTTTTGTACGCCAATTTGAGTATTAGGTTCAGAGGGCTGGCAGCTCCAAAATAAGAAAACAGCCGGCAAAACAGATAAAATGGTTCGCATTGTTTAAAATTGATTAGTTTACCCCGAGTTGTAGATAATCCAATTGAAATGATCCGCAACTTGAGTTAGTTTAGAAAAGAAGGCAAAATACAAAAAGGATCGTGTTATTCCAGATAGCTCACCCGCAGCGTGTGCTACATTCCGGCAAAACTTCGACAAAAGGTTGGTTTTGTTCGATATGCGTTTTCCCAAATATATCGTAAAACGATGAACATGCAATGTTGTCTGGCGACTGACAATTTAAAAAATATCTGCTCATGGTTATAAAGAATTGAAATAATTAACTTAGATTTGCAAAACATAATAATTTATTTGGCATATATAATTTTGTGTTTTAAAAAGAATTGCCAAAGAGATTTAAACTTAATTTTTAGTTGGTTAAGATTTAATTTTCAATTAACTTAGCTAAAATAATTTTACTCCGCATTTTTCCTACAAACCGTTTTTAGTAAAGTTCTCACAACCGTTTTTCTGAAAAATTGATTTTCTGATTTGAAAATCGATTATTTTCATTTGCACCGCAGTAAAATTACTGCGAACTACACATCATTTGGTGACTTGTAAGGATTGACGCTTGTCATTCTACTGAACCTTTTCGCAAAGCAAATATAACACACACTTACCTAATTAAATGATTGGCCTGCTGTGGCCGGTTATTGATTTTGATATTAATTGGTGATTTCACCACATTAAGACCCTATTTTATTTCAACACGAAAAAATCAAAAAATGAATTACTCTTACCCCTCAGTTCGAAATTCTAAAGGCTTTAAAAGCGTAATGCGATTATTAAACCTGGGGATTTTGATACCCCGTTTTTTATGTTTGCTCTTTATTACAGTTTTATCATTAAATGTAAATGCCCAAACCACCCTCAACCTTGGAGATATTGCCTTCACAGGTTATCAATCCACTTCTCCGGAAAAATTTTCATTTGTTTTTCTGAAACCCGTTGAGATCGGAACCACCATTTCATTTACCGATCACGGTTGGCAGGAAGAAGGGGGTTTCTGGGTTTACAACGAAGGAATTATCACGTTGATCCTGACCGATGAGTTTGAGTGCGGCGATGAAGTAGTGATCTTTATCGAACCAGATTTTGAAGCTCAGGACAAAGACGGCAATGTGATCGGTACCATCACCGAAGTGGGTGAATTCACCCTATCGAGAGCCGGCGACCAGATATTCGCCTTTCAGGGTGATCTGCCCGTGGCGGGAGATGAATCCAACTTCATCGCCGCCATCCAGATGAACGGCGATTGGGATGATGACTCTACCGGAACGCACGATTCGGCCAAACCAGATATCTTTACCGATGGCGAAAACTCCCTGGCGATTGATCCCGAAATCAACAATGGCGTTTATAATTGTGCAGTCCATTTAGGCTCAACCGACGAGTTGCGGGCAGCTATCAACAATCCCGAAAACTGGGATGTGAATGAGAATCTGGGCGTTGACTTGCCGCCAAACTGTGATTTTCAATGCTGCCTCCCGCCGATGATCGTTTGTCCGGCAGATAACTTCAACCTCCCGGATACCTGCAACCCTACGGTTCCTCTGGCAGCGCTGACTTTCAACCTGCCCGATGACGACGACCCCGATCCGGCTTTGCCCACCATCATCGAAGGTTGCGGAGAATTGACCCTCACCCACGAAGATCTACATTCCGAGCTTGATTGCATCCATGTTTTAAAAAGAATTTATACCATAACCGATGAATTGAACCAATCTGCTTCCTGCACCCAGTCGTTTATGTGGATGGTTGATGAAGAAGGGCCGACGTTTGACAATCTTCCGGAAGATATGACCGTTGAGTGCGATGCGATTCCCGAACCCGAAGAAGTCACTGCAACAGACAATTGCAAACCTGCCGGGATTGTATTTATCAACGAGATCCATTATGACAATGAAGGAGAAGATGTCGGTGAGTTTATCGAAATCGTCGGTATGGCAGGCATTGATCTTTCCGAATATAGGCTTTACGCTTACGAGGCTACCGATGGCGAATTCGACGACGACAAATTTCTGACCGGCATCATCCCCGATGAAGGAAATGGCTGGGGAACCCTCGTATTCGATCGCGATTACCTGGGCAGCCAGTATTTTGAAAATGGTATTTCAGGTCTGGCTTTGGTCAAAAATGGATTTGTAATAGAATTTATTTCTTACGAAGGGATCGTGATCGCAACCAACGGCCCCGCAAAAGGATGTACTTCCGAACTCATTGGCGTGGAAGAAGGCGCTACACCTATCGGCGAATCGTTGCAAAGAGTCGGAAACGGCTGTTTGCCAGAGCATTTTACCTGGATCGGCCCCGATAACGATACTGCGGGCGATGCTCCTGAATCGCCAGGCTCGATCAACGAAAATCAAACCTTCGACCCGGAACAATGCCCCGATTGGCCGGTGACAATCATATTTGAAGAAACCTCAGAAGAAGGCGACTGCCCTCAGGAACAAACCATCACCCGCACCTGGACGGCTACCGATAGCTGCGGAAATGAAAGCGTGCATATCCAAACCATCGTCGTGGTGGATACAACGCCTCCCGATGCGCCTCCGGCTCCGGATGATATCACCGTGCAATGTGCTACTGATGTGCCGCCGACACTTGTGTTGACAGCGCCCGACAACTGCGGAGAAGATGCTCCCGGTTTGCCATCCAGCTCTACCACCCCCGGAAATTGCCCCAACCAGTTTGTGATTGAAAGGACATACACCTTCACAGATGAATGCGGCAATTCTTCCAGTATATCGCATACCATCACGGTGCATGACGATACGCCGCCGGTGCCACCCACACCTCCAGGAGATTTAATGTTGCAATGCGCAGCGGATGTGCCGCCTCCGGTTGACCTGACAGCTCAGGACAACTGCGACGGGCCGATCACCGTCAGCCCTACGGAGGAAACAATTCCCGGCGATTGTGCCAACCAATTCGTTTTGATCCGCACCTGGACTTTTACAGATGTTTGTGATAATACCTCCAGCGTGATGCAAACCATCACGGTGCATGACGATACGCCGCCAGTGCCACCCACACCTCCGGGAGATTTAATGTTGCAATGCGCAGCGGATGTGCCGCCTCCGGTTGACCTGACAG